>NZ_JBIQDM010000005.1:0-251999 GCF_045371165.1 Enterococcus pernyi | reverse complement strand
CCGAACACAGAAGTTAAGCTTCTTAGCGCCGATTGTAGTGAGGGGTTGCCCCTTGTGAGAGTAGGACGCCGCCACGCAAACGAAAACAGTTGAACGAAAGTTCAGCTGTTTTTTTGTTTACTTTTTTGAAATAGCAAAAGTTATTGTCAGTATTCTAGTCAAAAAAATACATGGTCTTGAAAAAAATTTTTTTCAAGGTCATGTACTTTATTTAAGTCGATCTAAGCTTTTTCTCTAAATAGAAATGAGTTTCATTTGACCAATAATCTAAAATGTTGATTGTCCAATTATTGCATCTTGACTAAAGAATGGCTTCGATTGCTTCTTTCATTTTTAATGGTGAAGTTTTTGGCGCAAAACGTTCAATTATTTGACCGTCTTTATCAATAAGGAATTTTGTAAAATTCCATTTGATTGCAGGTGTCAAAGTACCTGGTGCTTGTTCTTTTAAATAATCAAATAGGGGATCAGCATCCCCGCCATTGATTACCGTTAGTTGATGCATGGGAAATGTAACACCATACGTTGTTCGGCAGGCTTCCGCAGCCTCATTTGCAGAAGCTACTTCTTGCTTGAATTGATTCGATGGGAAACCTAACACTACTAACCCTTTTTCCTGATACATCTGGTAAAGCTCTTCCAACTGTTCAAATTGCGGCGCCAAACCACATTTTGTTGCAGTATTAACGATGATCATAGGGTGGCCCTTGTATTTGTCCAATGAGTAAGTTGTCCCATTTTCTAATGTGACGTTAAAATCATAGATATCCATTCGTTTTTTCCTCCTATTTGTTGATGTATAATAAAGGGTTTGCTGACGTAGTCCCCTAAACTGAAAACATAATGAGCGAAAGTCAATGCCTTCGATCATTAGCCAACATGGAAGACTAAGAGATATTATTTGAGTTTTCTCTTAAAGTTCACGCCAAATTGTCTTTCTCATAACTTACCAAAACAAGCCGTAAAAGACAAAGATTTGGCATGTTCTTTTGTCTTTTACGGCTTATGACTATGAGATAGAGGTCACTTTCCTCAATCTCTATTATGATTAAATAAATGTATGGTCTGTTTATACTCCGACGTCTGACCATTCATCTCGTTTTGCTAAAAATTCACGCGCTAAAGCTTGTGCGCCTTCTAACGTATGGTTTGCAGCCCAGCCACATTGGATTTCGTTACTTGCTGGAACTTCTGTTGCTTGTAGCACATCTTTCATCGTTTTTTCTAAAACATCTAAAATATCGTCATAATTTTCATGATTGATGACAGTAAGATAGAAGCCTGTTTGGCATCCCATTGGTGACCAGTCTACAATATAATCTGCATGATTACGGATGTTTTCGGCAGTTAAATGTTCTAAAGAATGCAAACCTGCCATATCCATGTGTTCTTTGTTTGGCTGTTTGAAACGGACATCATATTTGATGATCAAATCGCCATGCTCGCCTTTTTTACGATCAGCTACACGAACATAAGGGGCTTTTACTTTACGGTGGTCTAAATTAAAACTTTCGACATTCATTTTCATATTGAATTACTCCTAACTATCTGATGATTCTTTTTAGGGAAATGAAAATCCTCTAAAAAGATTGGGTCGATTTATCTAAATTCTAACACTTATTGCAGGTCAGGTGTAGAAAACTGATTGATTTTTTTTCAATTCTTTAAAGATAAAATGGATCAGTGATTTTTCAATTGGGTAAAGGCTTGGTTCAAATCATCTAAAAGATCTTGGGCGTACTCGATTCCTACGGATAAACGAATCAATCCGTCTTTGATTCCAGCTTTTTCGCGTTTTTCTTTAGGTACAGAGGCATGAGTCATCACAGAAGGAATTTCCACTAAACTTTCGACACCACCTAAGCTTTCAGCGAGGATAAATAGTTGCAAAGCTTCTACAAAAGGAATTGCATCTGCGTCGTTTTTCAAGGTAAAGGAAACCATTCCGCTATAGCCGGACATCTGTTGTTTCGCAATTTCATGATTATTATGGGTTGTTAGACCAGGGTAATAGACTGCTTCAACTTCAGGATGGTTCGCTAATAATTCTGCTACAGCATAGGCATTTTTTTGATGTTCTTCCATACGCACACTAAGAGTTTTGATCCCGCGTTGCATCAACCAACTATCTTGTGGACCTAATACGCTACCGATGGCATTTTGATAGTAACCAATTTGTTCCGCCAACTCTTGGTTGTTTGTCGTAACTAATCCAGCAACGACATCACTATGCCCGCCTAGATATTTTGTGCCACTGTGTAAAACAATATCAGCGCCTAATTCTAAAGGTTTTTGAAAGTATGGTGTAGCAAATGTGTTATCCACGATTGTTAACAGGTCACGATTTTTTGCAATGGCAGCCCCTGCTTTCAAATCGGTGATTTTAAGTAGAGGATTACTTGGTGTTTCTAGGTACAAAGCTTTTGTATTGTCTTGAATTGCTTCTTCAATCTGTGCAAGATTACTTGTATCGACGATCGTATACTCTAACCCATTTTTTGTAAGAACATTATCAAATAAACGGAAAGTTCCACCATAGACATCATCGCCTAAGAGAATGTGATCTCCAGATTGGAATAAGGAAAAGACTGCATGGATTCCTGCTAGACCTGAGGCAAAGGCAAAGCCACGAACGCCACCTTCTAAGTCTGCGATCAATTCTTCTAAAGCAAAACGTGTTGGATTACCTGAACGTGAATATTCGTATTCTTTCGGTTGTCCAACTGCATTTTGGCGGTAAGTCGATGTTTGATAGATCGGTACGCTAACTGCACCGGTTGTCGGATCTTCACTAATACCACCATGGATCAATTTTGTTTGAATATGCATAATTATTTCCTCCAATTTCTTCATTGAGTTTATTGTGTCGTTTGTTGCTTACAGATAAATATTTTTTGATAAGTAACGATCGGACGTGTCTGGAAATATGGTCAGGATAGACTGTCCGTTCGGTAGACGTTGTGCTTCTTTTAAGGCTGCGGCAAAAGCGGCTCCGCTCGAGCTGCCTACTAATAATCCGTGTTCTTTTGCTAGTTGACGTGTGTAAGCAAATCCTTCAGCATCAGAAATCGTTTCAAATTGATCAATTGTCAACTCACTAAGAAAAGGGGGGACAAATTCAACGCCGATGCCTTCAATTTCGTGCCCATGTGAAGAACCACCATTCAAAATTGATCCTTCTGGCTCAACACCAATCAGGCGAAGTTCAGGTAAACGATCTTTTAGAAATTTTGCGGTTCCAGCAAACGTACCACCACTTCCAATACCGGCAACAAAACTATTGATTGACCCTTCCAATTCTTGAAACAATTCAGGCCCCAATGTTTGGTAATAAGTGGCTGGATTGTCTGGGTTTTCAAACTGCAAGGGAACATAACTATTTGGGATCTCAGAAGCTAATTGTTTACTTTTTTCGATCGCACCAACGATTCCTTCTTCTGTAGGAGTGTGTACGATTTTTGCGCCTAGTGCCTGCATGATTTTTTGTTTTTCTATACTAAATTTTTCTGGTACGACAAAAATTGTTTTTAAATTGAATTTCAAAGCTGCCAGACCTAAACCAATCCCTGTGTTACCAGCAGTTGGCTCAATGATCGTTGTTTCTTGATCGATTTTTCCGCTCTCAAGACCGGAAGTCAATAAATACAAACCTAAACGGTCTTTGATACTACCTCCTGGATTCAAGTATTCCAGTTTTGCATAGATCACGGAATCTTTTGGCATAGGAAAATCTTGCGCAGTAAATTTATAGACGGGTGTATGCCCGATTGCTTCAGTAATTGATGAAATGATCACGAATCCAAACCTCCAAAAAAGTAAAATAAAAAGGAGCTGACTATTTAATCAGCTCCTCGTAAGATCATAAATTGAAAAGACCAAGAAAGAAAACACTTTCACTACAGAAAGAGATCTTTCATTCAACTATGAAGGGCAATTAATAGACATGGCAAACAGTATGCTGTTTTTATACACCATACAACAACACTTCAATTGTTTTAAGTAATTGATTGCCATGTTTATCCCTCCAATAATGATTTAATTAAAAATAGCATGAAAAAATAAGAAAGTCAAAGACTATCATTTGAAAAGCAATAATTTCCTAGTTTTATAGACGTTTGTCTGATACAATAAGGGTGATTATGATTAAGAAAAAAAGGAGCAAAAAATAATGATCTCAGCAAGCGATTTAAAAGCCGGAATGACATTTGTCCAAGACGGAAAATTGATCAAAGTAATTGATGCAAGCCATCACAAACCTGGTAAAGGAAATACTGTGATGCGTATGAAGCTAAAAGATGTTCGTACTGGTGCTACTTATGATACGACACTAAGACCAGACGAAAAATTTGAAAAAGCACACATTGATACAAAACCAGTTCAATACTTATACACAATGGATGATACAGCATTCTTTATGGATCTAGAAACATACGAACAATATGAGATCCCTGTAGAAACTGTAGCTGAAGAAATGAAATTTATCTTAGAAAACATGGAAGTTAAAATCCAATTCTTCGGTAGCGAAGTGATTGGTGTCCAATTACCAACAACAGTTGTCTTACGTGTCGTTGAAACACAACCATCGATCAAAGGTGCGACAGTGACTGGTTCTGGTAAACCTGCAACGATGGAAACAGGCTTAGTAGTCAATGTTCCTGATTTCATTGAAGCGGATGAATTACTAGAAATCAATACAGCAGAAGGTTCATACGTAAAACGTGCAAAATAACCGAGTGTAGTAAAAAAGCTTTTAAGCAGGATGCTTAAAAGCTTTTTTTTATATTAATCAGTTAATCAGCAAACAATGTTTGTAGTTTTAAATGATGGACTTCTAACAGTCGTTGATACAGATTTGTTTCAAAGTCTCTATAATGACAAAAATCAAGGACTGTATACTTAGAAGAATCAAGACCATTAGGAATCAGCAGGGGGGAACCAAAGATGAAAAAGTCATATTCTTCAGTGATGGGAAGCGTGAGTCGCTCGATATCTACAAAGGGGATCTTCTTGCCTAAATTCAAGATTTCTGCGGAGATCAGATGCTCAGAGACGTTGACAAACCCAACTTTCAATTTATAGTTTTCATCGATTTCTGAATAATATGGATAAAGTAAACTGGCTTGTAGAAAGGCTAATTCACTTACGCAAGATTTCAACCAGGTATAGTTTTTTCGTTGTGCGATTTTTTTCCAAAACCCTTCGATTTTGATTGTCAAGATACGTAAAAGTGGGTATTTATCTTGAATATAAGAAGAGATAAATAATGTGGTCAAAGGAATTTTTTGCTTGAACATGCTAAAGTTACCGATGGATAGATAGAGATTCAAAAGCAAAGCGGGCTCTTTTTCAAAATGGAATGTACCAATAAATGTCTGACAGTGCTCTTGAAATTCCTCTAAAATAGCTTTGATCTCATTACTCGGTTGTTGATAGGAATGTTGCACGATCGGCACACGAATATCTTGATTAGAGGTAAGAAACGGCCAATAATAGAACAAATAAAACAAAGAGTTTACCTCTAAGATATCTAAACGAAGATTCGCAATTTTGAAGAAGTCGTAAAAAAAGTCAATGTTTGTTTCACTTGGAATAAAGGAATCTCTCGATAATCGATAGATATCCGTAAAATGATTATTTTCGATCCTCAGCAAACAAATCAGACAATGGAGACTAGCTTGTTTTTTTCCTAAATCAAACTTATTCTTGTGTTGCGATCCTTCGTGCTTATAAATCAATGCGCGAACTTCTTGGCTGTAAGGAATACTATCCAGACTTTCTCCTAATGAAACAAACCAAAAGAAGTTGAAAAAAATGATACGAATCAGCATTTCAGAACCAGATAAGGTAAGATTCGATAAATTCAAATTGATATTGTACTCCTTCAAATATTCAGCCAATTTTTTTGTTTGTCGAAAACATGTTGAGCGGCTGATAAAATGGCGATTGCAAAAAGCTGCAAGATCTTCATCTTGTTCAGTCAGAAGACTGATCAATAATTTATAAGGAACACTTTCTGTTGATAGGAAATGTTGGTATTGGGTATATTGAACAAGTTGTTCAGGAATGGATAACTTGTTTTTAGTATGTAACAGTTTAATATCAGTAAATTGTTCTAAATCATCTTGTATAGCACATAGGATTTTTTTGAAACGGGTCGGACTGAAATAGAAATCTAAGTTTTCTCGTACATGATCTAAACTATATTCCCCCGGCCATAAGGTCATTATCTTTCCATACACATTTAATTTCATTCTTGCATGGTCATCTAATAAAATTTTTTCAATCAATTCTTCACCTTCTTTTTATATTTTTATTATTAATACCGTATTTATTTTTCCTTGTAAATACTTGTCTCAATTTTCTAAAAAAACTCTACCGGATTTAGAAATATTTTTTTAAAATTTGTCTCAAAATTATTGCTCAATGAGTATATTTTGTGAGAGAAAAGAATAATAAATCGGTTTTAAATAACTAATCATTCAATGTATTCGTTTTACTATATCAAATTTAAAGCTCCTTAAAATAACTGTAATTTAATAGTTAGAGACAAAAGAGAAGAGAACTAGAAAGATTAGTGAATTTTTTCTTTTTTTTATATTATCTAATTGAATTTTAAAGTTTTTCTAAGGAGGTATCCATAAATGAAGAAGCGAAATTATTTCATCGTTTTCTGTCTATTTTCTCTATTTTTCGTCACCTATTTCTATTTCCAAAAAGGAAAGACTGTGGCAGCTAATGAAGAGGCAACCATTGAAGTCTTAAATAATGAATATGGCAAAGTAAGTATTAGGAAAATAGATCGTCAGCTAACGGTCGTGTATCGATTAAATGAGCAAACACAAGAAAACAGATTTTTATTCCAGTTACATCCAAAAGATGCACCTGAAACGAATCTGCTTTCCTCTTATGTTTCTCAGGAATATCAAGAATACACAGATGAGCAACAACGAAAATGGCTAGCAGGTGATTTTTCTCAAGCCATTGAAGAAAAAGAATTGACCATTGAATTGCCGAGTACGAGCAAAGAATTTCAACTCAATATTCAGATAGAAGAAAAAACGGGTCAGTTACTTTTATCTGACCCAGCTTCCTTTTCATTTTCTATAGATAACGAGAATCAGGAAACTGCACAAACGAGTGAACCAACGTCTGAAACCACGACTTCTTCTGAAAACAGTGAGGTGTCGGATGATTCATCGATAGCTAAAAACGAATATCGTCCGTTTGAACAACCAAAATTATTCAATGAACAGTTGAAACCGAAAGGGTTAGCGACGATTGAACCGGAATATACCACAGATGAGCAAGGAACCTATCCGCAAGCGATGTGGCAACCGGAAAATGACGAGAATGTACGAAATCATCAAGGGAATCGTCATGGTCAATCACAATGGGATGGATTGACGAATTGGGATGGTGACCCAACCAATCAAAACAATTCTTATATTGAATATGGTGGGGAAAAAGAAGAAGCCGATTACGCAATCCGTAAATTTGCCAAAGAGACAGCGACTCCTGGATTGTTTGACTTGTATCTGAATGTTCGAGGAAATACCCAAAAAAATATCCCTCCTTTAGATGTCGTTCTGGTTGTTGACTGGTCTGGCAGTATGAATGAGGACAATCGTATTATTGAAGTGAAGAATGGGATTGATCGATTTGTCGATACCTTATCAGAAAGTGGTGTAACGGAAAAAATCAATTTAGGTTATGTTGGTTTTTCTAGTGAAGGCTACGACAATCGAACGATACCGATTGCAGGATTTGATTCTGTAAAGGAAGAAATCCAAGCAGCCACACCTGATTCAACAAGTGGTGGTACGTTTACTCAAAATGGTTTACGTCAGGCAGGCGAGATGTTGTCTGAACAAAATGGTCACAAAAAGGTGATCGTTCTTTTGACTGATGGTGTTCCGACATGCTCCTATCACGTATCAAGTGTGGTGACTGAAGAGGACGTTAGTTATTATGGCGCGACTTTTAGCAATCAAGTCGATCATCCCGAATATACTTCAAAAATTTCCCCGCCTTATCTTGTACCTGTTAGAGACCAATATTCACAATGGCGTTGGATCAATTCAACGTTTACAGCAACGATTGGTGAAGCAATGGCATTGAAACAACGAGGAATCGAGATCCATGGCTTGGGTATACAGTTGCAAGGAGATGAAACTGAAGGCATCACGAAAGAGGAAGTAGAACGTCGAATGCGTAAGATGGTTTCCACTGGCGAAGACGGCACGGCATATTATGAATCTGCCAATGAGTCTACAGATATTGCTGATTATCTAGCCAAAAAAGCTGTGCAGCTTTCTGGAACAGTCGTTGATGGAAAAATCACTGATCCAATCATTGATCCATTTGTTTATCAACCAGACAGCGCTTCTGTTACAAGTGTAGGGACAACCCCTCTATCGATTGAGCCACTTCTCTCTATTGATGGGCAAACGATTAACGTCGATAAAATCTATTTAGAAAAAGGGCAAGAAATCCAACTACATTATCAAGTGAGACTCCAAACAGAAAGCAAAATGTTCGAGACTGATACTTGGTATCAAATGAATGGGCAAACAATCTTCCAACCAACGAGCAACCCAGATGTTCTTGCTAAATTCGGTGTGCCGTCAGCCAAAGCACCAGGTGTATCTCTTGATTTTTTCAAAGAATGGGAAGAATTTGATCAAGATACGACGACTCGACCAGAGAAAGTGATTTACGAAATCAAGCGAACAGGAATCACCGAAACATCTAGTTGGGAAAGTGGCTATGTACAATTAAGTAAACCGGAAGAGGAGAACACCAATGTTTGGGAGCGAACCAATATCACCAAACTTCTAGCGTCCAGTGAAGCGTCTCGTGAAACCCTCAGCTTGCCAAAACACAACAATCAAGGGCAAGAATTTCACTATGAAGCGGTGAATGAGTTAGATGTACCAGGATATCAATCAGAAAAGGTCAACGCAACGACTTGGAAAAATAAAAAACAATTTGTTCCTTTAGATTTAAAAATAACCAAGAAAACTTCGTCAGCTGACCATCTCCTAAAAGGAGCAGTGTTTCAACTAACGATTGAAGGTCAGGAGATTCAGCTGATCGACCATGAGGATGGTACCTATTCATTGCCAGAAGGCACACGCCTTGAAAAAGGAAAATCTTATACATTGACAGAAATCAGTGCACCTGCTGGACATGAAAAATCGGAAAAGCAGGCGTGGGAAATTGCTATTTCTGACAATGGGGAAGTAACAGTGGACAAACAACAAGCTACAGTCACTGATCAAGTGATCCAATTGACGATTGAGAATCCATTTGCAGACCTTCCGATAGCCATAAGAAAATATACCGAAAAGGACAAACAAAAAATCAATCTGGCAGGAGCAACTTTTGCTTTACAAATAAAAGGAGAAACAGGAACCTATCATACACTGAAAGAGGAAGTTACCGCGTCATCAGGATTGGCAGAATTCGTGATACAAAAAGCGGGTGAATATCGCTTAGTAGAAACAGCAGGACCGCTTGGTTACGATACGATTCCAGGAAACTATGAATTTAAAGTTGACCCTTACGGTACGATTCTCTATGACGGAGAAAATGTAGAGGAAGATACCGTTTGGACATTGACGCATATGAATCAAATCAAACCTTTTGATTTAACAGTCCTAAAGCAAACGGATACAGGACAGGTGTTAAAAGGGGCAGTCTTCCGACTATCCGGTTCAGATGGACAGGTTGAATTACCAAACGACGATAAAGCAACTGATACATTTGTTTTTGAGAACCTAAAACCGGGTGAGTACACGTTGGAGGAAATCAAAACACCAGAAGGTTATCTGGGGTTAGAGCAACCCGTACAGATCGTTATCCAAACGGATGGAAAAGTAACTGTAGATGGTGAACCATCAGAAATCCAGTTACAAACTGATCATACGAACAACCAAATCCATTTGGTCATCACCAATCAGGCATTGATCCCACTGCCTGAAACCGGAGGATCTGGCCGACTTGGCTTCCTATTATTAGGTATCCTTGCGATTGTTTCATTTGTCGTTTATTTAAGGGGGATGAGACGAGGAGGCATTTCAAGTTGACCAAGTATTATTGGTTCTTGCTGTTGTTGCCTTTTCTGTTAGTTGGTGGTGCCAAAACGTGTATCGCCCAAACACAAGAGATGGTCCAGTTGATTGTCCATACTACGCAACCCTCATCAGATAAACAAACGGAATCTCATAAAGCGAGTTTTGCGGTTTACGATGTGACAAAATCATTTTATCAATTACGTAAAAAAGGATTTACTGTCGAAGAAACACAACAAATCATTGCGCGACAAGGTACTTCAGCAGGTTCTTTTCTAATGGAAAAACTGGTGAAGTCGAACAATGATGGAGAAGATGTAGCAATCTTTGATCTACGTGAGTCAACGAATCAAATAGGTAACGTTTATTTAGTGAACGAAACCACTCACATAGCAGATGCGTTTGTAGGATCACAAAATGTAGTCGTGGTTTTGCCTCTTTATGATTCATATGATCACCCACAAAAGGCAATCCATCTCTATCCTAAAATGAACCAAGAGCCATCTGCGATCGTCTTTGAAAAAAAGCTTGTAGAGGAAAAAAACACTTATTCGATTGGTGAAAAGATCTACTATCAATTGGATATCCAGTTTCCAAATGGAATAGCAACTGAAGAAACATGTGTAGTCACTGACAGTGCGACGAAAGAGTTGGAGTTGCTAACTGAATCGCTCAAAGTCCATAGTGAAGAAAAACGCTTGGAAAATCTGACGTTTCATAGCCATAGTCAAGGATTCAGTATTGCGTTTAACGGTCAAGACTTGCAAGATCTGGCAGGTAAAACAGTGAGGATCAACTATCAGATGCGTTTACGACAAGATGCAATCGCTGATCAATCGATCATCAATCAAGCGACATTAGATATCGGAACAGCATCATTGTCACGAAGTACACGTATTCGAACAGGAGGGAAGTGGTTTCAAAAAGTTACAAAAGATAAGGAACAACAGGTGCTAGAAGATGCAATGTTTATGATCAAAAACCAACAGGAAGAATACCTGCATTTGAAAGATGGAAAATATTGCTGGAAAAAACGAGCAAGAGATGCAATAACGCTGACTTCTGATCGAAATGGCTTATTTTCCATCAATGGCTTAGCAGACGGAGAATATTTACTTGAAGAAATCAAAGCACCAAAAGGGTATAAAAGAAATCCTTATGCTGTCTCGTTTGTCGTAAAAAGTATGTCATATGCCATCAATGGACAACCTAGTGAACCTTTGAAAATCACTAATCAGAAACAAGAAACGAGTTTTCTTTTTCCAAAAACAACTGACGAAAAAATAAGTGTTGGTATGATTGGTGGCATATCGATCATAGGTAGTTTCATTATTTATCAAAAGAACAGGAGTAAAGAAGAATGAAGAATAGAAAAAATTTCAAAAAAGTATTACTATGTCTTATTTCATCACTACTTACACTGGTGGCATTACTTCCTAATCCACAAGTGTTTGCTGAAGGAATGGATGCACAATTGGTGATCCACAAAAAGAAAATGTTAGATTTCCCACAACAAGAGATCCAAAATACAGGGAAAGAAATGACTGAATTCAACAACTATCAAGGGTTGGCAGATGTGACGTTCCATGTGTATGATGTCACCGAATCATTTGCTGAAGCAAGAAAAAATGGCGCGACGATTGAAGAAGCAAAAGCGATCGTCCAATCACAGACTTCTGGCACAGCTCTTCTTTCTGGTACCACAGACGCTCAGGGGGATCTTTCTTTAGCATTGCCAAAAAAACAAGCTGGAAAAGATGCAGTTTATGTGATTGAAGAAGAAGCAAAATCAGGAGTAACAGCTGCTGCAAATATGGTTGTGGCATTTCCAGTATATGAACTGATCAAACAATCCGACGGTTCATATCAATATGGGACAGAAGAACTAGACGTAGTTCATTTATATCCTAAAAATGTCGTGGAAAATGAAGGAACGCTGAAGGTCAAAAAAGTAGGTTCAGCAGAAGGTGAAGCACTAAACGGTGCGGAATTTGTCATTGTGAAAGAAGATGCAGGTGTTGCCAAATATTTGCAAGGTGTAGCACAAGGAATGTATACATGGACAACTGATAAATCTAAAGCAAAACACTTTGTGACTGGCAAAAGCTATGAAATCGGTGAAGAGGACGTTGCTGAAAATGAAGCAGAGAAAGGTCAAATGCTCATTACTGGATTAGAAGTTGGCGAATATGTGTTAGAAGAAGTAAAAGCACCTGAAAATGCAGCGATGATCACTGAGCAAACGAAGACACCATTCACAATTGTTGTTGGTAGCCAAACGCCAGTTGAACTTATAGTGAAAAATGATACGACGAAAGTAGAAAAAGAAACGCCGCAATTAGATGGGCAAGACGTAGCAATCGGAGAACCGATCAATTATGAGATCAGCGTCAATATTCCTCTTGGGATCGCGGATAAAGAAGGATCAAACAATAAATATACCACCTTCAAATTGATTGATACACATGATCCAGCTTTAACATTCATGAACCAATCAACGGGAGAAACAGGTTATGCACTTTACGATGGTGAAACGATCATTGATTCAACAAATTACCACGTAACTGAACAAACAAACGGCTTCACAGTAACGATTGAACCAACTTATATTCCTTCATTGACTCCAGGTGGTACGTTGAGTTTTGTTTATTACATGCATTTGAATCAGTTAGCAGAACCAACCCAAGGCTATAACAACGAAGCAAATGTTGATACTGGACATATGACAGATCAAACACCACCAACTGTGGAAGTACTGACAGGTGGGAAACGATTCATTAAAGTAGATGGAGCAGTAGCTGATATCAAACCATTAGCAGACGCTTCGTTTGTGGTACGTGATCAAGATGAAGCAACAGCGAAATATTTGATCATTGATCCAGTAACAAAAGCAGTAGCGTGGACGACTTCACAGGAAGAAGCAACGATTTTCACGACAACAAGTGATGGATTAGTGGATATCACAGGCTTGTCTTATGGTACGTATTATTTAGAAGAAACAAAAGCACCAAACAATTATGTGAAACTAACTGAACGAATTGCGTTTAAGGTCGATCAGCAATCTTATGCTGTTGCAGGTGAATTGGTTGCACCAGAGAAAGTACCAAACAAACACAAAGGGACATTACCAGCAACTGGTGGCAAAGGCATTTCATTGTACATTTTCTTAGGTGTGGTTTTACTGACAATCGTGGGTGCATACTGGCTAAAACGACCAAAAGTTAAATAGTATCAAATGAAGAACAAGTGACTCGCTGAGGAGAATAAAATGAAACAAAAAAAATGGCGTCTGTTAGATCTAATCATGTTCTCGGTATTTTTTATCGGTGTCCTCAGCTTGGCGTATCCTTTTGTCAGTGATACGTTGAATAATTATCTCGACCAGCAGATCATCAAAAATTATCAAAAAAAGGCAAAGTCTGAACATGCGACAGAACTTGCTGAATTACAAAAGCGGATGATCAAAAAAAATGAACAACTGGCATCAAACGTAGCGATGCCAGAAGCAGACCCATTTTCCAAGAAAAAAAAAAATGATCAAAAATCTCAGAAATCGTATATCGAATCACATACCGTTGGTGTTTTGACGATCCCCAAAATCAATGTCAGCTTACCGATTTTTGATCAAACAACGACGAAACTATTGGAAAAAGGCGCTTGTCTGCTCGAGGGCACCTCATACCCGATCGGAGGCAAATCGACACATGCGGTACTTTCCAGCCACCGAGGCTTGCCGCAAGCAAAATTGTTTACAGATTTACCTCAATTAAAAATAGAAGATCACTTTTATATTGAAATCAATGGACAGTATCTTGCGTATCAAGTCGATCAGATTAAAACCGTAGCACCGACAGAAACAGAAGCGCTACAAATCCAAGAAAATCAAGATTTAGTCACACTGGTTACTTGTACTCCGTATATGGTCAACAGTCACCGTTTATTAGTACGCGGACACAGGGTCGCTGTTGAACCAGAAGAAATAAAAGAATCGTTAGAAAAAGTGAAACGGGCGAAGCGTACTGCATTTTTACTCGTAAATGGCTTGATCAGTGTGTTTTTGTTGCTATTTCTTATCATGATGATAAAATATTTTACAAAAGTTATTAAAAAATAATATAGTTTCGGAAACTAGATGATAAAGTTTTTGTAAACAGAACATCTTTCATGTATAATGAAATTGAACAAACGAAATGGAGTGGATCAAGATGGAGATAGAATTTAGCCGAAAGTACCAAATCGTCAATGAAGTATTAAATGCGGTGACCCATGGGATTGCAGCTTTGTTAAGTCTGCTTTGCTTCAATTTGCTGATGGATCGCGCCCATACAACCTTAGATTATGTCGCTTTTGCGATTTATGGTAGTTCTCTTTTTCTGCTATTCTTTTCTTCTACGTTATTTCATAGTTTGATTTTTACGAAAGCAAAAAAAGTATTTCAGGTATTTGATCATTGTTCGATCTACCTTTTGATTGCTGGAACCTACACGCCATTTTGTCTGCTAGTCGTGCAAGGAACGACAGGACTAGTTTTGCTAAGTGTTATTTGGGCGACAGCAGTGATTGGCATCATCTATAAATGTTTGACTTTAACAAAGACAAACAAGGTATCAAAAGTTTCAACGATCATTTACAATGTGATGGGGTGGGCAATCATCGTTGTGCTACCTAAGCTCTATCAGAATATCGATTTGACTGGCTTGCTACTGCTAGTTGGCGGAGGAATCGCCTATTCTGTGGGATCACTATTTTATAGCATGAAAAGCAGACGATTCACCCATGTGATTTGGCATCTATTTGTCATGTTAGGTGCAGCGTTGATGTTTTTAGCAATCTATGTAAGTAATTGATTTAAGGAAAATATGATTCAAAAAACTGACCAATTTATTGGTCAGTTTTTTTGTCTATTTCTAAGAGAATTATGTGAAAATAAATAGTGGTTTTTTATTTTTTGTTTTCTGTATGCAATAAAATTGAAAAATTAAACATTTTTGCTGAAAATAGCGATTTAAACTAGACAATTCAAACAATTTTGTTTAATATTATTCAAATAAAATTCAAATTATAATCTAAGGATATTTCAATTTGATGAGAAAATAATTTTTTGAAAAGAGGGAAAAGAGAATGACAGAATTAACGATCGGCGAAATTCCAGTGAGTCAATTAGCAAATGAATATCAAACACCCCTATATGTGTATGATGAAAAAAAGATGGAAGAAACGATAAAGTCGTTTAAGCTGAACTTTGATTCTGATTCTTTTCAAACAAAGATCTTGTATGCGTCTAAAGCCTTTCAAACGGTAGAATTACTCCATCTAATTGCTGAACAAGGGTTAGGTCTAGATGTCGTAAGTGGTGGGGAGATTTATACCGCGTTACAAGCTGGATTTCCTTTAGAAGATATTTATTTCCATGGCAACAACAAAACGATTGATGAATTAAGATATGCCATTGAAAATGATATACGCCATTTTGTTGCAGATAATGGGATGGAAGTCGAAGTCTTGGAAGAGTTAAGCCGAGAATATCAGAAAAAGCTACAGATCATGTTGCGATTGAACGTAGGGATCGAAGCACATACCCATGAATACATCGTCACCGCACATATCGATTCAAAATTCGGCATGCTTTACGATAGCGATGTTTGCCAACAAGCGATTGCACGTATCCAACAAAGTGAATTTCTTAGATTGGAAGGCTTTCATGCCCACATCGGCTCACAAATCTTTGATATGACTGCTTGGCTGGCTGAGATCGACCAGCTGGTTACCTACCTTGAAGATTTTCAACAACCGCTTTCTTTAAATCTGGGAGGGGGCTTTGGTATCCGTTATACCGAAGCGGACACACCTTTACCAATTGCAGAATCAGTCAAACATCTGGTTACACACACAGAGCAGACGCTAGCTGACAGAAACTTAACGATCGATCGCTTATTGATTGAACCTGGGAGAAGTATCGTTGGTGAAGCCGGAACAACACTTTATACAGTCGGCTATATCAAAGAAACACCTCACAAGAAATATTATTTTGTGGATGGTGGGATGACAGATAATATTCGACCGGCACTTTATCAAGCTGAATATACCTGTGATTTGGCAAATAAACTAGACATTGAAAAAACAGAAAAAGTGACAGTTGCCGGAAAAATGTGTGAATCAGGAGACGTGGTGATCCAAGAAACACAGTTGCCTCCTGCAGAGCCAGGTGATCTTCTGGCAGTGTATGCCACAGGCGCCTACGGATATTCGATGAGTAGCAATTACAATCGTGCACTGCGACCAGCAGTTGTTTTTGTCAAAGATGGCGTGTCGAGAGAAGTCGTGCGTCGGCAAACTTATGCGGATCTATTGAGAGGAGAAGTCTATGCAGATTTATAAATATAATGGTTGTGGCAATGATTTTATTCTCTTAGATTACGATGAAACGATCGACTATAGTCATTTGGCTCAAAGCTTATGTGCACCCACGGCTTACGATACGGATGGATTGATTGCTGTTAAAACCGAACCTTTAGAAATGATCTACTACAATAAAGACGGTAGCCGTGCGCCGATGTGTGGCAATGGTATCCGTTGTTTTGCCAATTATGTCAGCGATCAACAATTACTTGAAGCGCCACAATTTGCGGTCAAAACGCTTGCTGGGATGATCCATGTGACAATCCATTCACGAAAGCCTTTTTATTGCACAGTCGACATGGGTTCGCCGGACTACCGACCAGAGAAAGTAGGCGTAGCGCAATCAACACCTATCATCAAACAAACGCTGACGATTGATGAGCGAAAGGTAGAGCTGACTAGTTTATTCATGGGGACGATCCATACAGTTGTTTTTGTTGAAGATGCGTTGGCTGAATTAACCAAAGAGACTGGAGAAAAACTCTGCCATCATCCCTTATTCAAAGAAAAAACAAACGTCAATTTTGTCCAATCTGTCAATGAAGAAGAATTGATCGTCCGCACGTATGAACGTGGGGTCGGTTGGACACTAGCTTGTGGTACAGGTTGTTGTGCAGCGTATGTCGTCGCAAGAGATCAAGGCTACCTTTCCGGCTTACAAGCGACGATTCATTTAGAGCAAGGCGATTTACTGATTTCTGGCGATAAAACGATCACGATGGCGGGACCAGCCACATATGAATGGCATAAAAATTTGGAGGTAGAGGCATGATCAAAGGTTCGATTGTCGCGTTAGTGACACCAATGACGGAAACAGGTGCAGTGGATTATCTAGGCTTGGAGCAGCTGATTGCGTTTCATCTGAAAGAACAAACAGACGGCTTACTGGTCCTTGGAACAACTGGGGAATCACCCACACTATCTGAGGAGGAAGAGGAAGAGATCGTACGATTCACCGTTGAAAAAGTCAATGGACGTATCCCAGTGATTGCTGGTGCAGGATCAAATGCAACGGCGAAAACGGTCAAGAAAGTCCAACGCTTTGCTGAACTTGGGGCAGACCAATTATTAGTGATCACCCCTTACTATAATAAAACGAGTGATGTAGGGTTACTGGCTCATTTTAAAGCGATCGCAGACGCTTCCTCGCTACCAATCATCTTATATAACGTACCGTCACGAACAGGGATGACGATTTCGTTACCTGTATTAACAGAACTAGCGAAGCATCCACGAATCATCGGCATCAAGGAAGCCTCTGGTGATATGTCCTATACAATGGAAGTGGCGCAACTGATTGATGAATCATTTGCACTATACAGTGGCAATGATGATTTGATTTTACCTATTCTAAGTATTGGTGGTATCGGTGTGATCAGTGTTTGGGCAAATATCCAGCCAAAAGTAGTCCATGAAGTAGTTCATGATTACTTAAACGGAAACAGTCCTTCAGCAAAAGAAAAACAATTGACTCATTTAGCGTTGATCAATGCCTTATTCAGTGAAACCAATCCAATTCCAGTGAAAGCAGCAATGAATCATTTAGGCTTACCTGCTGGACCATTAAGACTACCACTGATTGAATTAGGCGAGGAGAAAAAGCAACAACTTATCGCACTGTTAACAGAAAACGGAGGGGCAAGCACATGAATATAGGGATCATCGGAAGTGGAAAAATGGGTAAGCGAATTGCAGAAGTTACCGAAGAATATCAACATCAGCCATTGAGTTTGACCGAATCCTTACAAGCAACGGAGGAATTATCGTTTGATCAGACACCAGCAGTCATGATCGATTTTTCTCATCCAGCTGGTTTGGATAAAATCTTGCGATACAGCAAAGCTCACCAAGTCCCACTGGTGATTGGCACAACAGGCTATACCGAAGAGCAATTTGCTGAAATCGCCCAAGCAGCTCAAACGATCCCTGTACTCTACAGTGCTAATTTTTCATTAGGGATCATGGTGATGAATCGCTTGATCAAACAAGCAGCTAAAGACTTAGCCAGCTGGCAGATCGAATTAATCGAAAAACACCACAGCCAAAAAAAAGACGCACCTTCTGGCACAGCCAAGCGCTTAGTAGAAACACTACAATCTGTTCGAGAGCTGACGCCTGTCTATCAATGGGCGGACAAATCACGAGAAGACCAACAAATCGGTGTCCATAGCCTACGTGCAGGCTCTTTTCCAGGAGAACATGAAGTCCTTTTTGCAACCAAAGATGAAGTTCTTTCAGTGAAGCACGAAGCCTTTTCAAATCGAATTTTTGCAGAAGGGGCAGTTCAAGCAAGTATCTGGTTGGCCGAGCAGTCAGCCGGTTCATATCAATTAGAAGATTTATTTGAACCTAGAGGAGGAGCCTAAGTTGAATGCACAAGAAATCATTCGTTTTATTCAAACAGCAGAAAAAAAGACCCCAGTCAAAGTTTATTTAAATGTATCAGAACCTGTCGAGTTTCCGAATGCGAAAGTATTTGGTGAAGTGCATAGTCCAATCGTTTTTGGAGATTACAAAGACATCGCGCCGGTACTAGAAAAAGAAGCGGAAAAAATCTTAGCGATCGAACTAGAACAAACTGCTAGAAACAGTGCAGTTCCTTTACTGGATGTCAAAGACATCAACGCTCGCATCGAACCAGGCGCTGTCATTCGTGATCAAGTGACCATCGGCGATCAAGCAGTGATCATGATGGGCGCTGTGATCAACATCGGTGCTGAGATCGGGGATCATAGCATGATCGATATGGGAGCAATCCTAGGCGGACGTGCGACTGTCGGTAAGAATTGTCATATCGGTGCTGGAGCTGTGTTAGCTGGAGTCATCGAGCCAGCTTCCGCTCAACCAGTAGTGATCGAAGATGGTGTATTAGTTGGTGCGAATGCAGTGATCGTCGAAGGCGTTCGTGTTGGAAAGAATGCAGTCGTCGCAGCAGGTGCAGTCGTTTTAGAAGACGTTGCCCCTGAGACGGTCGTTGGTGGTACACCGGCACGTGTATTAAAAATAAAAGATGATCAAACCAAAGAAAATACCGCATTGATTGCAGCACTAAGAGAATTGTAGACAAAGAAAGGATGAAAAACATGCGCGAAATAGATACCTGTATTGTCGGAGCGACGGGATTAGTCGGTCAAACTATGTTAAGAGTATTAGAGGAGTACGATTTTCCAGTAGGAAAACTCAAGCTTTTAGCATCCAAACGCTCTGCGGGGAGTCTGTCTGTGTTTAAGGGAAAAGAGTATGTTGTCGAAGAACTGACTGAGACTTCTTTTTCTGGGTATGATTTGGCGCTTTTTTCAGCTGGAGCATCCGTGTCTCAAACATTTGGCCCAATTGCACGTCAAGCCGGCTTAGTAGTCATCGATAATTCTTCAGCGTGGCGAGAAGATCCTACGATCCCGTTGATCGTCCCTGAAGTAAATCTAGAGGATCATACGTTAGATCCATTGATTGCCAACCCAAATTGTTCGACGATCCAGTCCGTGTTACCACTGAAAGCACTACAGAATACCTTTGGTGTGACACGTGTCAATTACACGACGTATCAAGCTGTTTCAGGTTCAGGGCAACAGGGAATCGCTGATCTACAGGCGACAAAAAATGGTGAACCAGCAACTTTTTATCCCCATGACATCAGTCAAACGGTCATTCCAGAAATCGATCGCCCAATGGAAAATGGGTATACCAAAGAAGAACAAAAAATGATCAATGAAACGAAAAAAATCTTGCATCAACCAGATTTGCCTGTATCTGCGACTTGTGTCCGTGTACCGATTGAAAATGGCCATGGTGTCTCGATTGCTGTTGAGTTAGAAAAGGAATTTTCATTGGAACAAATCCGTGCTTGCTTCAGTCAGTTTCCAGGGATTTTGGTTGTCGATAACTTAGCAGAACACCAATATCCCACAAGTACATTAGCAAGAGGCACAGACCAAGTATACGTTGGGCGTATTCGTCGCGACCTCTCTGTTGAAAATGGCTTACTCTTTTACACCGTGGCTGACAATATTCGCAAAGGCGCTGCGGCTAACGCGGTGCAAATTGCTTTGGCGCTTCTACAAGAGGAGGTCCTTTCATGAAAGTCGCAAAATTTGGTGGAAGCTCGATGTCTCATGAAGAACAGTTCCGTAAAGTCCGTGAGATCGTGTTAGCTGATCCTAATCGAGAAGTCGTTGTCGTTTCCGCTTTAGGAAAAAGAACCGATGAAGACGATAAAGTGACCGATTTACTCTATTTGATCCATGCGTATCTTCAACATAAGGTTGATTGGACGCCACTATGGGAACGGATCACACAACGTTTTATTCAAGTTAGGGATCTTCTGTCACTCGACTTTCCGATTGAAAAAGAATTAACCACGATCGAAACACATCTAAAACAGGAAAAAGTGACGATCGATTATTTAGTCAGTCGTGGGGAGTATCTGACTGCGCAATTGATGGCGGAATATTTAGGGTATACCTTTGCAGACGCAAGTGAGCTGATCTACTTTGATTATGAAGGAGGCATCGACTTTCCGCGTACAGAGCAAGCAGTACGCGAGATGTACCAGAAACACCAAAAGTTGATCGTCCCAGGATTTTATGGTGCCAACCCAGCAGGAAAAGAAAAATTACTTGGTCGTGGGGGCAGTGATATTACCGGCTCCGTTTTAGCAAGTGCCTTACAGGCAGATCTTTATGAAAATTGGACGGATGTTTCAGGCATCATGATGGCAGACCCAAGAATCATTGACTCACCGAAAGTCATTGAAGAGATCTCTTTCCGTGAATTACGAGAAATGGCTTATATGGGTGCCAATGTCTTGCATGAATCCGCGATTTTTCCTGTACAAGAAGCTGATATCCCGATCCAAATCAAAAATACGAATCGACCGAATGATCATGGAACAAAAATCTCAAATCATGAAGTCGAAAAAGAAAATGGATTGACGGGGATTGCAGGAAGAAAAGACTTTCTTTCAATCACCTTGTTCAAACGACATATGTCAGACGAGATCGGTTTTATTTGGAAAGCCATGAGTATTTTTGCAAAACATGGCATCTCGATCGAGCATATCCCCTCTGGCATCGATAATATCGGTGTCGTCGTTTCGGCGGAATTGATCATGGATAAATTGTTTTTGATCACGAAAGAATTACGTGAGGAATTAGGCGTAGAGGAAATCGAGATCATCGAAGACTTGGCTTTGATTTCTGTTGTAGGTGGCCCACATAAGGAACCAATTGGACTTTCTGGAAAAGTATTATCGATTTTGAATGAGTTAGAAATCAGGACCTCGATTTTATCGCAAGGTGCGCAAGAGTTGAATTTGATCATCGGCGTACCCAATACACAATATGAAACCGTGGTAAAAGGAATCTATGAAGGGATGGTGAGGCGACATGTTGGCAACACACCGAATGGCGTTACATCAAATTCCTGAACTTGGCTTTCATGAATTTAAAACGAAAGAATACCTTTACGAACAAATCAAAAACTGTGGTGGCGTGATCCATGAAATCGATGAGACAGGCTTGTTGGTTTATTTTGATCAGCAACAAGACACAACGATTGCTTTTCGGACAGATATCGACGCGTTGCCCATCACTGAAGCCACAGGGTTACCTTTTGCGTCTACACACCCAGGATTCATGCACGCCTGCGGACATGATGGTCATATGGCAATGCTCTTAGGATTGACCGATTATATTGCTACGCACCGTCAAGAGATGCGGCACAATATCGTCTTGATTTTTCAACCCTCAGAAGAAATTGCTGGCGGGGCAGATAGTGTGATCCGTTCTGGGTGGTTGGAACATTACAAGGTACAGGCAATCTTTGGTTTTCATTTATGGCCAGGCTTGCCAGAAGGAAAAGTATTTTCACGACCAGGTGCGTTGATGGCGCAAAGTAGTGAAACAGATATCATCGTCCAAGGCAGATCTGCGCATATCGCCTCAAGCAGTCAAGGCATCGACAGTCTAGAAGCAGCTGTGCGTTTTATGAAACAAGTCTATGACTTTGATGAATCTCTGCCAGAAAACCTTGAACATCTCTTGAAATTTGGTCAGATTACAGGTGGGACGATCCGCAATGTCTTAGCCAATGAAGTCGTGATCTCAGGCAGCATTCGTTCATACAGTCGTAAGACCCAAACGGACTTAAAGATGCAACTAGCACGACTAGCAAAAGAATTCCAACAAACTTCCCCAGCGAAAATCTCATTTCGTTATAACGATGGGTATCCTGCTGTACGTAACGATGAACAGTTGTATGCAGCACTTGCCCACTCAGAGTTATTACATGAGTTGGCTGAGCCTGTCTTACAAGCAGAAGATTTTGGTGTTTATACGGAACACTATCCTTGTGTCTTTTTCTTCTTAGGTGTAGGTGATACACCAGCCCTGCATGATGCCACCTTTGATTTCGACATGGCTGTTTTAGAAAAAGGATTGGAATGGTACCAAACAATCCTTTACACCGAGGAACTTTTCTGAAAAAATAAGGATAGTAACCAAAAGGGGAGAAGTCTATGAATCTACACCATCGTTTTAATCCAAGGCTGGCTAAAATCGAAGTCTCGCAGATCCGTATGTTCGATCAGCAAATCTCAAGCATTCCGGGCATCATCAAATTGACATTAGGTGAGCCAGATTTTTCAACACCTGAAGCAGTCAAAGAAACAGGGATCACAGCCATCAAAGAAAACTATTCTCATTATACCGGGATGAGAGGTTTACCAGAATTATGTGAAGCAGCTTGTTTCTTCCAAAAAGAACGTTACGGTCTTTCTTATGATCCGCAAACGGAAGTACTAACAACGATCGGTGCCACAGAAGCGATCGCGACAGCTTTATTAGCGGTCTTAGAAGAAGGGGATAAAGTATTGATCCCAGCACCTGCATATCCCGGCTATCAACCAATTGTTGATCTAGCAGGCGCCGAATTGATCACGATCGATACATCAGACACTGGCTTTATTTGTCAGCCAGAACAACTAGAAGAGGCGTTTGCCAAATACGGAGACGAAATCAAAGCAGTGATTTTGAATTACCCAAGTAATCCAACGGGAACATTGTTATCTGCGGAGCAAATGAGCAAACTTGCAGAAGTTTTAAGCCAGCACCCAGTCTTTGTCATCAGTGACGAAGTTTACTCGGAGTTGAACTACGTGGGAGATCATGTCTCGATGGCTACGTACTTGCCTGAACAAACGATCGTCGTGAATGGACTCTCTAAATCTCATGCCATGACTGGTTGGCGCATTGGGTTTCTCTTTGCTCAAAAACCAGTGATCGATGAATTGATCAAGGTCCACCAATATTTAGTTACTTCTGCCACAACGATTTCTCAAAAAGCTGCGGTCGAAGCCTTGACAACGAGTATGGACGAAGGGGAAAAAATGAAGGCCCGCTACGTCGAACGCCGAGATTATCTATTGCCGCAACTTACGGAATTAGGTTTTCAAATCTCTCAACCTGATGGTGCGTTTTATTTGTTCTGTCGCTTACCAGAAACAATCCAGATGAATTCGTGGGATTTTTGTTTAGCACTCGCAGAACAAGGTAAGGTTGCCTGTATCCCTGGCTCAGCTTTTGGACCGGAAGGTGAAGGATTTATCCGAATCTCTTATGCAAGTGGGATGGATGACCTACAAGAAGCGTGTAAACGTATCGGCACATTTTTAGCACAATTAAAAAAATAATATTAAAATAACTAATAAAATTTTTAGGCAAGCCTTTTCATTTGCATTATTATTCTTAGAATGATATCGTAAAATTGTTTAGAATGATTCTAAACAATTGTTATGAGGAGGGTTTTGTCAATGGAAAAAACGAAAGTAATTATTGTCGGTGCATCACATGGAGGGCATCAATCCATTTTAGAATTACTATCTAGATACGGAGAAAATGTGGATATCACCTTGTTTGAAGCAGGCGACTATGTTTCATTTATGTCATGCGGCATGGAATTATATTTAGAGGATCAAGTCACTAGTGTGAATGATGTCCGTAATTTCAGACCGGAAAACTTTCCGCAACCAAATGTGGCGATATTAAATAACCACGAAGTAAACACAATCAATGCAGATAAAAAAACAGTTACAGTTACACGTAAAGAAGATGGACATACAGAAGAGTATGCTTACGATAAATTGATTTTGAGTTCAGGTGTTAAACCAAACTCATTACCTGTTCCAGGAACAGACTTAGAAAATGTATATTTGATGCGTGGCTATAATTGGGCAACGAAAATCAAAGAACGCATGACAGACCCAGCAGTGAAAAAAGTAGCTGTGATCGGTTCAGGTTACATCGGGATCGAAGCAGCAGAAGTTTTCTTGAATGCAGGGAAAGAAGTAACGTTATTAGATATGATCGATCGTCCTTTAGGTACTTACTTAGATAAGGAAATGACAGATATCTTAGAAGCGCACTTAAAAGAAAAAGGCATGAACATCAAAACTGGCGTGAATATCAAAGCCTTCACAGGTGACGGTAAAGTCGCAGCCATCGAAACAGACAGTGGCACGATCGAAACAGATTTGATCATCCAAGCTGCCGGTGTCAAACCGAATACCGAATGGTTGAAAGGCATCGTTGATTTAGATGAACGTGGCTGGATCATCACAGATGAATACCTACAAACAAACTTACCTGATGTTTATGCAGTAGGAGATGCAACACTTGCTTATTCGATCCCAGCAGGCAAAAAAGTGCCGATCGCATTAGCAACAGTTGCACGTCGAGAAGCACGCTATGTCGTTCAACACTTATTTGAACAAACACCAAGCAAACCATTTGGTGGCTTAGTCGGCTCATCTGCGTTACGTGTGTTTGACTATCATTTTGCTGCAAGTGGCTTGAACAGCTTCACAGCTGATCGCGCTGGCGTAGCCATCAAAACAGCCTTCTATGAAGATACGATCCGTCCAAAATTCGTACCAGAAGAATTTGGGAACGGAAAAGCAGCTGTACAATTAGCCTATGATCCATTTACGCACCAATTGCTAGGTGGCGCTGTTTTATCAACGAAGGACATCACTGCACAAGGCAATGTCTTAGCACTAGCAATCCAACAAAAATTAACGATCGAAGACTTGGCAGAAGCAGATTTCTTCTTCCAACCAGGACACGACCGTCAATGGAGCTTACTAAACTTAGCGGCACAACAAGCACTAGGTGAAGAGCCATTTGTGGAGTAAAAACTAAATTTAAGTAATAGTAAATACGGAATAACAGGTGGATGGAAACATTCAGCCTGTTGTTCCGTTTTTTTATTTATTCGTAAGAGTTGTTTGGGTTGAAGGGAAATGTTGACGATTATGCTGTTAAAACAGCTTTTTAGGAATGTAATAATTTTTTTTGATATTTTTTGATATGATTAAGATGGAAGTTATTTTAATTTGTTAAAGTAATATTTTAGTGCTTTACGTATATATATTTGTAGAGAGGGATCGGTTACTATTTATACATAGAATGGAGAGATGAAAGATGACCTACATTCGAATATTCAAAATAATCCAACTGGTTTTATTGGCGCTAAGCATCTATTTTGCTGCAATGAAAAATACGATCTATACCATACTGATTATGCTATCACTATTTATTGAATATACCCAATCCGAGCAACCTAAAACTCCTTACAAATCGGGAAAAAATTCAATCTATCTACCGAATCAAACATCTAGAACGGAAGTGGTGTTTGCGCTGATTCCCACGATTTTAGTTCTTATGATTTGCTCCATTTTGGAATTAGAATTGTATCATTTTTAGTAACAGGAATAATTTGAACCACATCTATTTAGTTAGTAATAAAAATGAATACATAAAAGTATCGATCGTATGAGAATTTTAGAGAAGGTGAACCGAGTGAGTCAAATAATTGTTCTCACCTCCTATCTAGTGATTGGGAACAAAAATAAAATTCATTTTTGTTTCTAACCTTAAACTTAATAAACGGTGTTCCAGAAGTAACTCCTTCAGAAATAAGCCGAGAAATCCAAAAATTTGAAGAACAATTTTCGTTTTTCTCGGCTTATTTCTCGGAGCTAGACACTTCTGTCACAACCTCATGGAGGTATAAAAATAATAGAAAATAGTTAGAAAACAGGACAGAAAATCTACAAATAAAAGAAGAATAGAATGGAGAGATAACAATGACCTACGCTAGAATACTCAAAGGGACTAGTTTAATTTTATTAGCTTCAAGTATTTATTTTGCGGCCCAGCAAAATACTATTTACTTCACACTGATTTTATTATCAATACTTATTGAGTCTGCTCAACCCAACCGCCCTAAAATTCCTTATCAATCGGAACGAAAAGCCATCTATCTACCGAATCAAACATATGGAACGGAAGTGAAGGTTGAATTTGTTTTGACAGTTGTAGTTTCGATTATTTGTTTTGTTTTGGCATTATGACAAGACATGAATGTAGATGAACGTCATGAATCAAACGTAAATAAAATTGAATGAACTCTTTCGTAAAGAAGCACCAATCACCGAAAAAACTTCACATTTTCGGTGATTGATGCTTCTTATACTTGTTCCTCAATCCCCCCTTCTTCACCCGTATCGCATACGAATCCAGCAAGATCCGCGCAATCACAGAAAGTGGCAGGCGAGAGCGGACTTCATATTCAGGGAAAAAAGAGATTTCGGATTTGAAGCCGATCAAAGATAATTCTGCTAATCGGTTCAAGCGACTTTCCCGTGATGCGGTGATCAGGATCGAACTGATTTCCTCGCGGTAGCAATTCTCCGCTGCTGCTACGAGTTCTTCTGTTTCACCGTTTAAGGAAATAAAAAGAACGACATCTTTTTTGTGCAATTTGCGACTAACGGTTTTGATGATATTTGGATCGGTATGAAGGACACAATACTTATCGAGTAGTTGGAATTTTGTTTGTATTTCTTCTCCAATCATTTCTGAAAATCCTCTGGCAAAGATAATGATTCTTTGTGAACTCCAGATTTTTTGAATCGCATCTTCGATTACCCCTGTATCCAATAGATTGATGGTACGCACGACTTCCTGTTCGTTTTTTAGAATGGAGGTTTTTATTTCTTCATCTACTTTATCGACCGTAGCAAAATTGATGGTGGTATTCTTCTTTTCCTTTAAATGATGCTTAAAAGAAGTATAGCCTTCGTACCCTTTTTTCTTCATGGTACGAACGATGGTCGTGGTGGATACGTTGGCTCGTTCGCTTAGTTTGATAATTGATAGATTTGGGATTTCTTGGATGTGATTCATCATATACTCCCATAAAAAATGTTCTGCCTCGCTTAATTTAGTTTCCATTTAGTCCTCCCCCTTTTCTTTTTATTCTACCATTGATGTAAACCCTTACTTAGATGAGTTTTATTTTGTAAACATTTACCTAAAATTTTGCTTATTTAGAAAACATGTACATCCAAAAACAGGCCATACTGTAGATAAAGTGAGGAGGGATACAGGTGGCTAACGTATATACATGTACGATGAATCTGGCGATTGATCTGTTTATTGAAGTGGCACAACTCAAACCGAATGTCGTGAACCGCTCAATCGATGATGATATCCAAGCAAATGGGAAAGGTGTCAATGTTTCATTGATTTTAAAAAAACTCGGGATACCAAATACTGCATTGGGCTTTAGCGGAGGATTTACTGGGGCTTATATTGAGGAATGCTTGACGAAGGAAGGAATCGACGCTCATTTTGTTTCTATACCCGGAATGACTCGCATCAACGTATTTACACAAGTGAATGAGGAATCAAGTGAATATAAATTGGTCAATCGTGGACCAGAAATCGACCAGTTAGCGATGGAAGAATTGCTTGAGACAATCAGTCATTTGTCAGCTGGAGATTATCTTTGTGTTTCTGGGAGTCTGCCAAGAGGTGTACCAGAAGAAATCTTAGTAATGATCAGTAAAATCTGTCATGAGAATCAAGTGCGCTTGATCTTAGATACGAGTGCTAAAATCGTTAAACGATGTCTAAAGTATCAACCATTTTTACTAAAACCGAATGAGCAGGAATTGGCAGAATGGTTTGATGAAGAAATAGCAGAAACGGAATATGTAAACTATTGCAAGAAACTATTAGCCGCAGGTGCACAAAATGTATTGCTGTCATTAGGTGGAGCGGGTGGGATCTATGTGAACGAAAACTATTGTTTGACAGGAAACGCCCCGCAAGGAAAAGTCGTTAATACCGCTTGCGCCGGGGATACACTCCTAGCCACTTTTCTGGCAGGATTGATCAAAGAAGAAAATAGTGCGGATTGTTTCAAGGACAGTTTAGCTGCGGGTAGCTCGACTGCGTTTCAAAAAGGATTGACTGATTTTACCGATGTCGCAGAGTTGAAAAAACAAATCACCATTCATAAGGAGGAATTCAGATAATGGCTAAGTATCGATTAATTGCTGCAACTGGTTGTCCCACAGGTATCGCCCACACGTATATGGCACAAGAAGCACTGGAACAGGCAGCAAAGAAAAAAGGCATTACGATCAAGGTGGAGACCCATGGACAAGTAGGGGTAGAAAATCGTTTGACAGATCAAGAAATCATTGAAGCGGAAGCAGTGATTATTGCGGCGGATAAAGATGTTCAGCCTGAAAGATTTGCCGGGAAACGGATCATTGATGTTTCTGTTTCGAAAGGGATCAAAGAAGCCGATCAATTGATTGCTGCGGCTTTAAACGGTGAAGGAGTGATTTCTGAAAAAATCGAAATGGCAGAAGGAGATAAGGAAAAACAACATGCACAACAGAGTGTTGGTCACAGCATCTATAAGAACTTGATGAATGGTGTTTCCCACATGTTGCCTTTTGTTGTCAGTGGGGGAGTCTTGATCGCCATTTCTTTTTTATGGGGGATTTATTCTGCCGATCCTGCCAATGCGCAATACAATGAATTTGCTGCGAGTTTGAATCGAATCGGTGGTTTTGCAATGAGTATGATGGTGCCGGTCCTTTCCGCGTTTATTGCTGAAGGAATTGCAAAACGTCCTGGATTGGTTGTGGGGTTTGTCGGCGGATTGATTGCCTCAGATGGTGGTACAGGTTTTTTAGGTGGAATTATCTCAGGTTTCTTGGCAGGATATGTGGTGTTGGGATTAATAAAAGCGTTACAACCTTTGCCTAAAACACTAGATGGTTTAAAGGCAATTTTCTTATATCCCGTACTAGGGGTGTTGATTACTGGATTGATCATGACAGTCATTTCAGGACCGATGGCTAGTATCAATGAAGGAATGATGGATTTTCTAGCAGGGTTTGAAAACTCAAGTCCTTTAGTATTAGGGGTGATCGTCGGTTGTATGTGCGCATTCGATATGGGGGGGCCGATCAATAAAGCAGCCTACGTTACTGGAACTGCCCTGTTAGCACAAGGAAATACTAGCTTTATGGCGGGAGTTTCTGCAGCCTGTATTGCTCCGCCGTTGATTACTGGCTTTGCGGTCTTGCTTTTTGGGAAATACTTCGAGCCAAACGAAAAGAATGCTGGTCTAGTGAATATCATTCTAGGCTCAACACATATTACGGAAGGTGCGATTCCTTTTGCAGCAAAAGATCCGCTTCGTGTCTTGCCAATCATGATGCTTGGTTCGTCGATCGCCGCTGTATTGACCTATTTCTTTCGCGTGCAAGTACCAGCACCCCATGGCGGATTTCTCGTTTTACCAGTAGTGACGCATGGCTTACTTTGGATTCTTGCGATTCTTGCTGGTTCTATTGTAGGGGGAGTATTACTAGGCTTGGTTCAAAAAAGAAAGTCACTGAGTGTGTGAAAGGGAGAGGATTCATTTGATGGAAAATTTATTTGTTTATACCAATGTGGCGGCGAATACTCGTGAAGCGGTGTTTGCGTTTCTTTCAACAAAAATCGTTGAGGTAGGTAAAGCGACCAATGAACAGGCGGTCGAAATCGGCTTGAAACAACGCGAAGCAGAAGGTACGACTGGTATGATGGATGGCTTTGCGATCCCTCATGCGAAAAGTGAAAGTATAGAAGAACCAACGATCATTATTTTGAAATTAACGAATGCAGTCGCCTGGGATAGTTTAGACGGTCAACCGATCAAGTATGTGATTGCGTTGTTTATTCCAGCTGCAGAAGCAGGAACCAGTCATTTGGCGCTTCTTTCACAAATGGCACGAATGTTGATGGATGAAGGCTTTAAACAAGCATTTATCACTGCTTCCACTCAAGAAGAAATTGTTGGCTTGATTGATTCTAAGTTAGAAGGGATGTTGAAAAAATGAGGAAAGTATCAGAGGGGAAATACCAAGCATTGGTAAACATGAGTAATCCAGACGGGATCATCGGGGCTTTAGCGATTGACCAAAGAGGCGCATTGAAAAAAATGATGGCGAGACATCAAGAGGAGGTCAAAGTGGATGATTTGATCCATTTCAAAGAACTCGTGTCCGAAGAATTGACACCTTTTGCTTCTTCGATTCTTTTAGATCCAGAATATGGGTTGCCCGCTGCTGAAAAACGCGCTAAGACAGCTGGACTATTGTTGGCTTATGAGAAAACAGGATATGATACAACGATACCTGGACGTTTGCCAGATACCTTAGCTTTTTGGTCAGCCAAAAGACTAAAGGAAGCTGGAGCAGATGGCTGCAAATTCTTGCTTTACTATGATGTAGACGAAAGCGAAGAAGTCAATGAACGGAAACAGGCATATGTAGAAAGAATCGGTTCAGAATGTCTGGCGGAAGATCTTCCTTTCTTTTTAGAATTGCTATCTTATGATGCAACGATCCCAGATACGACCTCCAAAGAATATGCCAAGATCAAACCGAAAAAAGTCATTGAAATGATGAAGATTTTCTCAGAGCCGAGGTTCAACGTAGATGTCTTGAAGGTAGAAGTACCTGTCAATATGACTTATGTTGAAGGTTTTGGAAAAGAAATCATTTATTCCAAGCAAGAAGCATCCGCTTTGTTTATCGAGCAAAGCCAAGCCACTGACTTACCGTTTATTTTTCTGAGTGCAGGTGTCAGTGCCGAAGGATTCCAAGAAACGTTGCATTTTGCCAAAAACGCTGGCTCTTCGTTCAATGGCGTTTTATGTGGGCGAGCTACATGGGCAGATGGTGTGGCACCTTTTGTGGATCAAGGGAGACAGGCAGCAATAAAATGGCTAGCTGAACAAGGGAGAAACAACATTGAGGAATTAAATGGAGTATTGAGGAAGACAGCTTCTTCTTGGCAAAATAAGATTAGTCGCTAGTTGATTAGTCATCTTGAAATAGCAAAAGAGAAACACTTTGAGCGCCTAGACGTGGGAAATGAAGTGTTTCTTTTTTTTGTTATTTTTCATTGGAATTTAGCGGAATGCAAGAAAAAGAACCGTTGGATTTGTTCATTATTTTATAAATTTTCTAGGATAAACAAGCTTTTTAAGGCTAAGCCTTATGCTTCTTTTTATGAAGTTTATGCTGTTTTTTTATTTTAAGTGGTATTTTCGAGGTATTTAAAATGTTTTTATATATAGTTGGTGAAAACGTTGTTATATAGCGGTTTTTAAGCGATTTTTATGTTGACAGGTAGTTATTATTACTTTACGATTGTCTTGTGGTTATAACCAGTTGGAAGGGGTAAAGAAATGGAAAATTCTCGTAAAGGGAAACCGTTATATTATCAACTAGTTGATGTACTAAAGAAACGAATTGAAGCAGAAATGATCCCGCATGATAAATTGCTGTCTGAGAGGGAGTTATGTCTGTACTATGGTGTGAGTCGGACGACGGTTCGATTAGCATTGCAGGAATTAGAAACACTTGGCTATATTTATAAAAAACATGGAAAAGGCACGTTTGTCAGTGACTTATCGCATCAAGCAGCGAGTTTAGCAGGTGCTTACAGCTTCACAGAAGAAATGTTGGCATTGGGGCGTACACCGAAAACGATTATTTTAGCTTTTGAAAAACAAGCAGCGACAAAGCAGTTGGCTGAACGATTGAATCTCAATCTAGGAGAAGCAATCTTCAAAATCAAGCGGCTACGTTTAGCGGATGATGTCCCTTTGATGGTTGAACGGTCTTATTTACCAGCAAAACTGTTTCTTGGCCTTGATTTGCCGATTTTGGAAAGCAAGCCTTTGTATGATGTTTTTCTAAAAGATTTTGATCAACATGTCCAAGTGGCAGAAGAAGAATTCTATGCCAGTATTGTTTACGCAAATGATGCCGAATTACTGCATATATGCGATGGGGCACCAATTTTACATTTGAAACGGACGACCTTCAATAGCAAAAACGAGATCATCGAATACACAGATAGTGTCGCCAGAGCAGACCAATTCCATTATAAGATCCGTCATGTTCGGAGTAATCTAGGAGGAAAATAACATGTTTGAACTGTCGAAGGATGAATTAGAAAAAATAGGTGCAAGGATCACTACAGAAGAAATCAAACAACAACCAGATCTGTGGGAAGAGGTTGTGGAAATCTTAGAAGAGAAGAAAAATGAATTAGCCCTTTTCTTTGATGCACTTGAAAAACAGGCAAACAAGCAACAAATCCAAGTCATCTTTACCGGTGCAGGCTCTTCTCAATATGTAGGCGATACGCTTGTTCCTTACTTGAATGAGCATGGAGACACCAAACGGTTTGCTTTTCATAGTTTTGGTACGACCGATATTGTTGCTTCTCCAAGAGAGTATTTGTTTCCTGATCAACCCACGTTATTGATTTCGTTTGCTAGAAGTGGCAATAGTCCGGAAAGTCTGGCAGCAGTCAAAATTGCCGATCAAGTTGTGGATACGTTGTTCCATTTAGTGATTACGTGTGCAGAAGAAGGAAAATTAGCACAAGTCTCACGTAAACAATCGCAACATTTCTTGTTGTTGATGCCAAAAAAAGCAAATGACGCTGGCTTTGCCATGACAGGTAGCTTTACATGTATGCTATTGAGTGCCCTTTGGCTGTTTGATCAAACGAACCAAGAAACAAAACAAAAGTATGTCACATCCTTGAGCCATATCGGCAAAGATGTTCTGAAAAGAGAGCAAGAACTGATCCAAGTGTTAGCAGTACCATTCAATCGGGTTGCATATCTTGGCTCAGGTAGCTTGGCTGGTGCCACAAGGGAAGCACAGCTGAAAATCTTAGAGTTGACGGCTGGGAAAATCGCGACGATCTTTGATTCTTCGATGGGTTTCCGTCATGGACCAAAATCCTTTATCAATGAGCAAACTTTAGTGATCGGGTTTGTGACGAACCAAGCGTACACACGCAACTATGATTTAGATATTTTGGAAGAAATCAATGGCAATGCTATTGCTGCAAAGGTGTTAGCCATTGCTCAATCGACGCAAAGAGACTTTTCTGGAGCAAACTTTTTCCTAGAACCAGCCGCGCTAGAATTACCCGATGCCTATCTATCCGTAGTGATGATTTTGACCGCACAAATCATTGCTCTTCAGATGTCGATCAAAGTTGGTAATACGCCTGACACACCTTCACCGACAGGAACGGTGAATCGAGTAGTCAAAGGTGTGACGATCCATGAGTACCAAAATGAATAACAAGGAGGTCAATAAAAACGATGACACCAAATAAGAAAAAAGCGATGGAACAATTAGCAACAAAAGACGGCATCATCAGTGCATTAGCAATCGATCAGCGGGGAGCATTGAAGAAAATGCTGTCGGCTTTAGGAGAAACACCCACAGATGAACAATTGATTGAGTTCAAAGCGTTGGTTTCTAGTGAGTTGACGCCCTATGCTTCAGCTATTTTATTAGATCCTGAATATGGTTTGCCCGCTGCCAAAGTACGTGATCAATCCGCTGGTTTGCTCTTGGCGTATGAAAAAACGGGATATGATGTATCGACTCCTGGACGGTTACCGGATCTATTAGGAGACTGGTCTTCCTTGAGATTAAAAGAAGAACAAGCAGATGCAGTGAAATTTTTACTTTATTATGACGTTGATGAAGATCCAAAAATCAATCATTTGAAACACGTCTTTATTGAACGTCTAGGAAGTGAATGCGCAGGAGAGGATCGACCGTTTTATTTAGAACTGCTATCTTATGATGCGAAAATAAATGATAGCGCTTTACGTGAGTATGCAAAGGTCAAACCGCATAAAGTGATTGAAATGATGAGAGAATTTTCCAATCCTCGTTACCAAGTAGATGTTTTGAAAGTCGAAGTACCAGTCAATATGAACTTTGTCGAAGGTTTTGGTGACAAGGAAATCGTCTATAGTCAAAAAGAAGCAGCTGACTTTTTCAAGGCGCAAAGCGAGGCGACTCACTTGCCATTCATTTTCTTGAGTGCGGGTGTATCTTCTGAATTATTCCAACAAACGCTAGTCTTTGCTCATGAGTCAGGTTCCACCTTCAATGGTGTCTTGTGCGGAAGAGCGACTTGGAAAGATGGCGTCAAAGCTTATGTAGATGCTGGGAAAGAAGGAGCCGTCAAATGGTTACGGACACAAGGTAGACAGAATATTGAGAACTTGAATCAAGTAATCAATCAGACAGCGACACCTTGGTATCAAAAAACAGGTGAATAATGTAAGCGTTACCTTTAGTTTTAGAATGAACAATTTATTTGTAAAGGAGAATGAACAATGGCAATTATTGGTGTAAGAATCGATGGACGTTTGATCCATGGGCAAGTCGCGAATCTTTGGGTAACGAAGTTGTCGATTACTCGGATATTAGTTGTAGATGATGAGGTCGCAATGAATACAGTAGAAAAAAGTGGCTTGAAATTAGCCACACCAGCAGGAGTAAAGTTAAGTGTCTTACCGATTGAAAAAGCCGCAGAGAATATTCTCGCTGGGAAATATGACTCCCAACGCTTACTGATCGTCGCAAAAAAACCTGATCGATTATTGAAACTTGTTGAACGAGGCGTGCCGATCAAGGAAGTCAATGTAGGGAATATGTCTCAGACAAATGAAACCAGATCAATCACCAAATCGATTAATGTGGTGGAAAAGGATATTGAGGATTTCAAACAGTTAAATGCGCGTGGGGTCCATTTGACCGCACAAATGGTACCAAGTGATAAGTCAGAAGATTTTATGAGTCTTTTGAATAAATAAGGGGGTTAAGTAGATGTCCATTCAATGGTGGCAAATCTTATTATTATCTTTATATGCAGGTTATCAGATTTTAGATGAACTACAAATTTATTCCTCAATGAGTGCCCCCGTTTTTGCCGGTTTGTTCACCGGATTAGTCATGGGGGATTTACAAGCTGGATTGATCATCGGTGGTAGTATGCAATTGACCGTTCTAGGTGTTGGGACATTTGGCGGTGCTTCAAGGATCGATGCAAACTCCGGAACGATACTAGCGACTGCTTTTTCCATCTCATTAGGGATGAATCCAGAACAGGCAATTGCAGCTATTGCAGTTCCTGTCGCTAGTTTAATGATCCAATTGGATATTTTAGCTCGATTTGCGAATACGTACTTCGCTCATCGTATCGACCAACATGTCGAAACAATGAATTATAAAGCAATTGAACGCAATTATTTATTAGGTGCTCTTCCTTGGTCCTTGTCACGTTTGATCCCCGTCTTTTTAGCCTTAGCATTTGGTGGCGTACTAGTCGAAAACGTCGTCGCTGTGCTAAATGGCGATTTGAAATGGTTAGGAGATGGCTTATCTGTCGCAGGAGCCGTTTTACCAGCAGTCGGTTTTGCTATTTTACTACGTTATTTACCAGTCAAGAAACATTTTCCTTATCTGATTTTAGGTTTTACGATCACTGCTTTATTAGCAACGTTGTTCTCAAATGTCCAGTTGCTTGGCACGAGTGTCGCAAGTGTCGTCAAAGATTTGCCAGCAACCTTCAATTCATTACCGATGTTGGCAGTAGCAATGATCGGTTTCTCTTTAGCAGCGATCAGCTATAAAAACAATCAACGAACAGAAAACCAGCAAGTAGCAAGTCCCCATACAACCTCTGAGGAAGGAGAAATCGAAGATGACGAAATCTAATTACAAGTTAACGAAAGAAGACTTTACACAAATCAACCGCCGAAGCTTGTTGACCTTCCAATTAGGCTGGAATTATGAGCGGATGCAAGGTTCAGGCTATCTCTATACGATCCTGCCACAATTGCGAAAAATCTACGGAGATGATACGCCGGAATTAAAAGAAATAATGAAGACTCATACACAATTTTTTAATACCTCTAACTTTTTCAACACGATCATTACCGGGATCGATTTAGCAATTGAAGAAAAAGAGGGCATTGCTGCAAAAGAAACTGTCTCTGGGATGAAAGCTGGATTGATGGGACCTTTCGCCGCAATTGGCGATTCCATTTTCGCCGCATTGATCCCGACCATTTTTGGGGCATTAGCCGCAAATATGGCGATCAATGGGAACCCCGCGGGTATTTTTATCTGGATAGTAGCACAAATCGCAGTCATGGTCTTTCGTTGGAAACAATTGCAATTTGCTTACAAAGAAGGGATTTCTTTAGTGACCACGATGCAATCACGATTAACAGCGCTCACAGATGCCGCAACCTTGTTAGGGGTGTTTATGGTAGGTGCATTAGTTGCTACAATGGTGAATGTGAAAGTTTCCTGGGCGCCGAGCATTGGTGATGTGACGATGAACATGCAAAATAATATTGATATGATCCTTCCTAAACTATTACCAGCAGCGATCGTTGGCGGTGTCTATTGGTTATTAGGCAAAAAGAATATGACATCAACAAGAGCAATTTTTATCGTCTTGATTATCTGTGTCGTTTTATCCGCTTTAGGTGTGATCTCAAAATAGGAGGGTGTTGAAAATGAGCAAACAGTTAGTTCTTGTCAGTCACGGACAACTTTGTGAAGGACTAAAGGCAAGTACCGAAATGATCATGGGGCCGCAAGCTCATATTCATACAGTGCCTTTATTGCCGGAAGAAGGAACAGAGGATTTCAAAGAAAAATTTCTTGCGGTGGTTTCTTCGTTGGAAGACTATGTTGTCTTTTGTGATTTGATGGGCGGGACGCCAGCCAATAGTATTGTCCAATTGATCATGGAAGGCGAAGCGATCGAATTATATGCGGGCATGAATATGCCAATGGTCATCGAGTTTATCAATAGTCAAATGGTTGGATCGGCGCCGGAATATGTTCGCTCTGGTGCAGAGAATATTTTGAATGTGAACCAAGTGATTGTTGCATTGGCTGAAGATGACGAATAAATCAATGTTTGACAACGTTTACAAAAAATAGTATCTTTTTAGATAGGATAGTGATTATTCAGTTAAGCTAGACCTGATCAACGGCCTTTTTAGGTGGTTGATTAGGTCTTTTTTTATACTCAATAATAAAATAACAGTAAGGCTATCATATCAAACTGAAAAGGGGCAATGACTGATGAGTTTTCCGAAGAATTTTTTATGGGGTGGCGCAACAGCGGCAAATCAATGTGAAGGAGCATGGGCTGTCAATGGTAAAGGAGATTCGATCAGCGATCACAATCGTGCAGGCAATCGTGAGATGGGGAAACGACGTACCTTTGATTTGGTGATCGATGAAACCAAGTATTACTATCCGAGCCATACAGCGATTGATTTTTATCATCGCTACAAAGAAGATATCGCATTATTTGCGGAAATGGGCTTTAAAGCCTATCGTTTATCGATTGCGTGGACACGGATTTTTCCTAATGGTGACGAAGAGCAGCCAAATGAAGAAGGGTTGAAATTTTATGATGCAGTGTTTGATGAGCTACATAAATATGGGATCGAACCGATCGTGACGATCTCACATTTTGAGTTACCGTTTCATTTGGGAAAAACGTATGACGGATTTTTAGACAAACGAACGATCGAGTATTACGAACGTTACGCAACGACACTTTTTGAACGCTACAAAAGCAAAGTGAAATACTGGTTGACCTTCAATGAAATCAATTTTGGTGTCTTAGAACATGGCAAACAAATCAATGGATTATTTAATCGAACTTATACGGAAACAGAAAAATATCAAGCCTTACACAATGTCTTCCTTGCTTCTGCTCGAGCGGTGATTGCTGGACATAAAATCAATCCTGATTTTCAGATCGGCTGTATGTTGGCGTATATCACGATGTATCCTAAAACCTGTCATCCATTAGATGTATTGAAGACGCAACAAATGAATGACCGGTTAAATTATTTCTGTGGCGATGTCCAAGTCAAAGGAGCCTATCCTTATTACATGAAACGCTACTTTGAAAAAGAAAAAATCGAAGTGGATATCACAGAAGAGGATTTGGCATTCTTGAAGGAAGGCGTTGTCGATTATTATACGTTCAGTTATTACATGAGTACGTGTATTGCAGATGATTTAAATACTCGGTCAGATAAAAGTGGCGGCAATTTATTTGGCGGGGTGGCTAATGAGTATCTTGAAACAAGCGAATGGGGCTGGCAAGTTGATGCGGTCGGGTTGCGATATACCTTGAATCAAATCTATTCTCGCTATGAAATCCCAGTGATGGTCGTAGAAAATGGACTCGGGGCTGTCGATAAAATTGAACCAGATGGCTCGATCCACGATGACTACCGGATCGATTATCTCGCCCAACATATCCAAGAAATGGGGAAAGCAATTGATGATGGCGTGGACTTGATTGGTTATACTTCTTGGGGCTGTATTGATTTGATCAGTGCAGGAACTGGTGAAATGAGTAAACGATACGGCTTTATCTATGTCGATCGAGATGACGAGGGCAAAGGAACGCTGGCCCGCTCGCCTAAAAAATCATTTTACTGGTATCAAAAAGTGATTGCGACTAATGGTGAAAGCGTAGAAATGAAATAATTCGGTAGAAAATAGCTCACCTCCAATCGACTGGATGTGGGCTATTTAGTGAGAGATTTTGTAGGTTATGAGTCCAAAACCAACGATTATGATCGGTTTGATCTAGACGAAGTCAACTCATGTTATAGTAAAAAAAGTTGCTTCTGGCAGATAGTGGAGGTTGGGGAGCAGAGGTAACAGAATAGAACGCTCTTTTAACCAAATAATTAAAAAATATCCTAAGAAAAAGAGAAAGGGTGTTATTGTTAGACGATAACCGCTAGGATAGAAGGAGAGAAATAGTGAGAAAAATCAAAAATATCCAAATCATTCGATTGATCAAAATCATCCAGTTCGGTCTTTATTTTATGTCATTGTTTTTGTTTGCAAAATCCAGATATAAAGTGGCACTCTTGCCTTTATCAGGTGGGATGATATTAGAAGTACAACTCCCTAGAGAGTTTGGTTGGGGATTTGTAAAAAATAAGAAAAATGTCTTTCTTTCTTCGAAAAAAACATGGGTCGAACCAATGATTGCTTTGATTGTTTTAATATTTTTGGTTGGTTTCGCATGTTATTTCCTGTAAAGATTCGAACAAATCGAGGAGGAGCAGAAACGATGGATCATATTTTTGTGAAAAGCGAGTTTGCACCGCTAAAACGGGTCGTTTTAGCACAGTCTGAATTTGGCTTTCCTACGAAAAAATTAACCGGTGTCGATTTCTTGACAGAAGAAAACCATGAATTATTTAGTGGGCCTGAAGTGATAGGCAAAGACTTTAGTGAAGCTTTCCCAGAACAACAAAAAGCTTGGGAAGTCGAACGGAAGAATTTACAAAAAGTACTAGAAAAACATGAGGTAGAAGTCCTTTTACCAAGAAAGTTGACCTCTTTTGAAAAAGAACTAGGACTAGAGTATGGCTACAGTAACTTTTTCACCCGAGATCCCTTTTTTACGATCGGGAATCTATTGATTGAAGGTTCATTGAAGCTCCCGCACCGCAGAAATGAGATTCTACCGATTCGTGAGATACTCATGAATGAATCAAATGAGAATGACTGCTTGTATTTTTCTATTCCTAAGCCGGATATTTCGCAAGGTATCGATTCAGAACAAGGGCCTTTCTTAGAAGGCGGAGATGTTTTAGTATTAGGAAAAACGATTTTTGCAGGTAACTCAGGGTTAGCATCTAATACTCGTGGTATTGAATGGTTAAGAAATCTAGTCAAACGATTCGGCTACAAAGTGATCGAAGTGCCACTTCATCCGACGATCCTGCATTTAGACTGCGCATTAAGCCTTGTCAAAGATGGATTGATGATCGTGTGTGAAGAAGCGTTCCTAAATGGTATCCCAGAACAGTTAAGCCATTGGGATCGGGTAGAGGTGTCTTTAGCACAAGCCTCTCGATTGGCGACGAACGGACTGCCGATCAACGAGACAACGTATATCACAGATCCAGAATTTACTTTTATTGGTGAAGAATTAGAGAAACGAGGAATCACAGTCGAGTATATTGACTATCAACTGACAAGGATCTTTGGTGGTTCTTTCAGATGCAGTACGCAACCGCTTCTGAGGAACTAAGTGGAAACGATCCTAAAATATAGGAAAAGGAAGGTCATTGCAGAAATGGTAAAAATCACAAATTTTCGCGATATCGGTGGCATCAAAAATAGAAATGGCAAAGAAGTTTTAACAAATGTTTTCTTGCGTTCAGGTGAACTATCTAGTTTGACAGAAGAAGATGCTAGACATTTAGAAACCACCTATCGTTTAAGTAAAATCGTTGATTTACGCGGCGAAGATGAAATTCAGGCTCGACCAGATAAAACGGTTCCACAGACGAAATATATCCATATCGACATCATGAAAGATGTGGCAGACGAAGGCGCTGGGCTGGAAGATTTTGTGAAAATCGGCTCACCTGAAAAAGCTACGAACTATATGACAAAAATATATGAAGATATCGCATTGAATCCGACTTCGCAGAAAGGGTATGCTCGTTTCTTCCAAGAAGTACTTACTTTGGATCAAGAGGAAAGTCTTTTATTCCATTGTTTTGCTGGGAAAGATCGAACGGGAATCGCAGCCTTACTAATATTAGAGTCATTAGACGTTCCTCGCAAGGCAATCTATGTCGATTATTTACGTACGAATGAACTACGTAAAAAAGAAAATGCGTTGATTTTGGCGCAAGCAAAAAAAGTCCACTTGACTGAGGGGAATCTAGCTGCTTTAGATGTTGCGTTGAATGTGGACAGTAGTTACTTGGACCGTTTTTATCAAGTAGTAGAAAAGGAATACGGGTCGATCCAAACTTATTTGAAACAAGCACTGGCTATCGACCAATTAAGTTTACAGGCAATGAATAATCAATTTCTTAAAGGTTGAGTTGCTATTTTTTATTACTTCAAAAATTTAAACATTGATTTTTCAAAAAAATTGTAAGAAACCAACCATTTATAATCAACTGTATCGATAGACTTGCTGATCTAAGAAATTAGGTCAGTTTTTTTTGTCTTCCAATAATCCAAGGAACAGTTGAAAAGGGATTCGGTTTATTTTGAGGAATAAATATCTTTTTTTAGGGGAATTGGAGTGGATCTCAGGTTGTGCATCACATTGTCTTAATGGTTATAAAGATGTGTTTTTTTAGTATAATGTAATTTTTGCTTTTAGTTTATTCTAAGTAAGGGTTTGAGCTGTTTTTATCTTTTCTTTCAAACGTTATTTTATTTTTACTTAATCATTCTTTTATATCAGGGAAATAGGCGTGAGTACAGTAATTTTTCTGAATTAGAAAAAAATAATAAATGGATTAAGATTAAATGAGGTGATATATTATTGAAAAAGAGAGAGCTTTTTTATTAATAGCTGAGAGATTAGATACATGATTAAGATATATTGTTTATTTGAGTAGGCTATAAGCTATTAATGACAAATTCTTTCACTTATATAGAGTTAGGGTGGGTGGCTACATGAGAAAGAAAGGTTTGTGGAAAAAACAACTTTTGATTTTCAATGTTGTGATGATGATGATGCTTTTGCCAGTTGGGCAAGTAATTGCGATTCACGTAGAATCGGAGGAATCACCAGAAGCACATAGCAATGACGAATTGGTTTTAAAAGACGATGTGTTCCATTTTAATAATATTCCGCAAGAAAACGGGATAGAAGAGTTTTCTCAATTTGAAGAAATTGAAAATGATAGGCTCTATGAGGGAGCGGAGATAAGTACTGAACTTATAGAAGCGCCTGAGTGGACTATTGAGCAAAGCGATGTAGAAGCGTTTGTTAATGAGACTGAAGGGTTTGATCCTGCAGTCGTTGAATCTGGTCAATTAGGAACGATTCCATGGACAGTCGATGCTTCTGGGACACTGACTCTAAGTTCTGGCATCTTCGATGAGGAAAATAATGTTGGTGGTCGATATGGAGCGACGGATTATTTTAATCATACGTCCGCGAATCAAGAAATGATCAACGGCATCGTTATCACGGGGAGGATCGAATTACGGGGAAGTTTGATTGGAACAAGAAATAGTGTCTTATCGAATGCTGAGCAGGGGGAACATAACCAAGGATTTTTTGAAAAATTTACGAAATGTCCAAACAATTGAAGGAATGGAGTATTTAGATACGAGTCAAGTAACAAATATGGAACGTATGTTTACCCAGATGCGCAATTTAAGAGAAATAGATGTGAGTCATTTTGATACAAGAAATGTAACGAATATGAACAGTCTGTTTTATCGAATCTCATCGGTTTGCTCTTTCATGTTATCTGGTCAAAAAGAATAGCTGAAAAATATCATCTTCTTATTGATCAGATAATCCGTTTAGGAGGTAACTAACAAGTTTTTCTGTGTTGCATCAAAAAAAGATCCGTTCGACTAAGAAACAGAAAGTCGAACGGATTTTCTTTTTATTGATTGACTAGCAACCATCATCTGCGTCTTGGTTTTAGAATTTTTAGACCATGTCTAAACATTGCATCAAGAAGCGGTGACCAAGCGTTGGTTGTAAATTTAGCTTCTTTACCAGTCGCTAAGCGATTCATTTGTTGTTCATAATAAGAAAGATTAATAATGCTCCCAGCTTTTTTGTCGAGATTTTTCAGATGTGTCGTTAGACGTGGTAACTGAATGGATTGAGCATGTCCTTCTGCTAGTTGATTTGGCAACTCTGGATTCATTGCTAGTGCTCGTGCTAGTCCAACCATCGCAATTTTTTCTTTAGTGATTACTTCTTCCATTGTTTCTGGTTGTGTCAGTCCACCAGTTAGAATGATTGGGGTTGTCACTTGCTGTTGGATATCTTTAGCAAAATCAAGGAAAAATGCCCCTTCCCCAACCTCCATGAATTTTGTTTTTTCGTAATTACCACCAGAAATCTCAACAAAATCGATCCCTAGTTCCGCCATTCTTAAAATAACTTGACGCGAGTCTTCTTCACTAAACCCTTGAGCAGTAAAATCTGTGGAATTAAGTTTTAAACCAACAATAAATTCCGGTGTAGTGGCTTCTCTTAGCCCTTGGTAGATCTCAAGAAGGAAACGCATCCGATTTTCCAAAGAACCACCGTATTGGTCGGTTCGCTGATTATCTGCTGGAGAAAGAAATTGGTTGATGAGATAGCCGTGTGCACCATGGATCTGTATCCCAGAAAAACCAGATTCTTCCGCTATTTTACCAACTGTGACAAATTGTTCCACCAGTGTTTTGATCTCTTTAGTAGTTAGTTCTCTTGGAGGATTAAAAAATCCTTGAAGTTCTTCACCTATCGGTTGAGCAGTAGGGGCAACCGGTTGTGAGTTCATTGTTTTGGGTGACTGTTTGCCGGGATGATTGATTTGTAAAATAAATTTTGTATGGTTTTCTGTTCCAGCTTTGGCCCAGGCTTTTAAAATTGATTTATCTGTATTTTCATCTATAACAACATTTCCAGGTTCACCTAAATGATCACGATCGACCATGACATTTCCTGAAATTAAAAGTCCACTACCGCCTTGAGCCCAACGGTGATAAAGATGAATATGTTTTTCAGTTGGGTTATTTTCTTTGTCGGCAAGTGTTTCACTCATTGCAGATTTGACGATTCGATTTTTTAAGATTGTTTGATTTGGTAAAGTGATTTCTGATAATAGCATTGAATTCTCCTTTTATTTCAGTATTTTTTTTAAAAGTTTCAACGATCGATTTGAATAAGGTGGGAATAATCCAGGAACATTGAAGGTTAAACGATTTTCATAGACTCCTTTTTGATGAGAAAAGGTAAGAAAACTATATTTTCCGTGATAGCCACCGATACCAGATTCTCCTACACCACCGAAAGGTAAATGAGGATTGGCAATATGTTTCAGAACATCATTGACCGTCACATTTCCTGATGAAATAGCGGTCATGAGCTGTTCTTTTTTCCGATTCGATGTTGTAAATAGATATAGTGCTAAAGGTTTTTCATACTGTTTAACTTGAGAAATCGCATCATCGATGGTATCAAAAGTCAAGATTGGTAAGATCGGCCCAAAGATTTCTTCTTGCATGGTTGCGGCATCATGACTAGGTAAATCCAAAATTGTGGGTTCAATATATAAATCTTCCCGATCTGTTTCACCGCCAAATACGACAAAGGAGTGGTCAGCTTCTAACATCTGTTGCAATCGGATAAAATGGCGATCATTGATGATCCTGCCATAGTCTGTGTTATTTCGGATATCAGAACCATAAAATTCTTTCGTGGCAATAATCATTTCTTTGATCAATGCTTTTTTTCGTTTACGGGACACTAAAACATAATCTGGCGCAATACAAGTTTGTCCGTTGTTCTGCAATTTTCCCCAAACGATGCGCTTTGCTGCCACTTTTAAATTAGCAGTATCATCGACGATCGCGGGACTCTTGCCACCTAATTCTAAAGTGACGGGTGTCAAATTCTTTGCGGCAGCTTGCATTACGATTTTTCCTACTGGGACACTGCCAGTAAAGAAGATATAATCGAATCTTTGTGCGAGTAATTCAGTCGTTACGTCCACACCGCCTTCGACCGAGGCAATGTATGTTTTGTCAAAAGTTGAATGAATCAATTTTGTCAGAACTTTAGCCACATTTGGTGCTAATTCGCTTGGCTTTAAAATCACCGTATTCCCTGCCGCAATTGCCCCAATCAGTGGTTCAATAGCTAAATGAAATGGGTAATTGAAAGGAGCAATGATCAACACTTGTCCATAAGGTTCATACTCAAGATAACTTTTCCCCCACATATAAATCGGTGTATGAACGTTTTTTCGCTTAGCGTATTTCTTTAATTTTTTGATCATCTCAGAAATACTTTGATAGACAACACCAATTTCAGTGACATATGCTTCGTGTGCTGGTTTTCGCAAATCTTTGAATAATGCTTGTGTCAATTCAATCTCTATTTCTTGCATCGCCTGTTTCAGTTTGATTAATTGGGCTAATCGAAAGTCGATTGATTTTGTTTTTCCTGTTTCAAAAAAATGTTGTTGATTCTGTAAAAGTTGGTTGATCATGCGTTTTCTCCTTTTAATATATTTATATGTTCGAACTTATGAACCTATTTATTTAAAAAGAAAGGCCGAAGCCTTTTTATATTTTTTCTAATAGTTGCATAAATCCTTTCAAATTACGTTTGATACAAGCAACATCTAAATAATAGATCCGCTCTTTGCCACGTTTTTCGACATACACAATCCCTGCTTGTAAAAGCAATTTTAAATGATGAGAAATAGCGGGGCGAGAAATAGACATTTCTTCTGTGATTTCTGTCACACTTAAACCACCTTTTTCTACTAGTAAACTGACGATTTCTTGACGATTTTCTTCTTGTAATGTCGTAAATAGGGGCGTGGAATCGCGTAATAACGCTAAAAATGTTTCTCGCATAGTGACCTCCTTCAATTTGTTAAAGTGAGTATAGCACGATATGTTTAAACTTGTCAACGCGTTATGGAAAGCCATCATAAGTATGTTATTTTTTAGTTTATTCACTTATTTATTATTAGTATTTTCACATATTTTTTGATATACATGTTTACAATCTATTTTTTTTTAGAATAGATATAAAAAGCAAAAGAGGTGTGAAAAATGCGAGAGTTACAGTTAAAATTTATTACAAATACGATTACAGAAAGGTGGATGCGGATTTTAAATGTGATCGAACAACAGAATATGTTTACGATTGTCGGATTGTCACAACAACTTGGTGTTTCTAAGCGTACGATCCTAAAAGATGTCAGTGAACTGAAAAATTACTTTGAAGAGAGTGCGATTTTTGAGTCAAATACCACTGGCTATTTTTTTAAAGAAAAAAATCGACGACTGTATCATGAAGACAAAGAAGCATTGTTACAATCGGAGATTTGGTTTGAAATTATCAGTGACATTTTTTATGGAGAGCTAGTATCTGTCGGAGAATTAGCTGATCGCTATAATTATTCAGAAAGTACGATGCTACGATCAGTCGCTCAAATCAAAGAGGTTTTAAAAGAATATCAGCTTTCACTTAGCTTAAAACCAGTGGACCTTGTGGGAAAAGAAGGAAATATCCGCAAGTTTTTTTTTGATTTTTTTTATGAAGGAGAACCAACACCGTATACGGTCTATCCCCCGGAAAGTATCCACCAAATGTTTTTGGATAAGTTAGGTGAGCGTCTTGGTAAGTATGAGATAGGTACAGGGATCATGGTCACAGGATTTTATTACTGTTTGTATATCACGATGATCAGAAACAAGAATGGGCATATCATCTCTTTACCTCGTAGGATAAAAGAGATCGATTTTAGCAATGAGACAGATTTTTTATTGATGTCCGAATTGATTCCACTGATCAAAAAGGAGTATGGTATTTCGATCCATCAAGATGAAATCATTTGGCTTTTTTTGATCATAATTAGCAAACGAACAATTGATCATATCGAGCAAGAGACTGTCTTTTTGGAGAAGTATAATCAGTGGCCTGAAATAGATCCAGTGATTGAATCTTACTTCCAATTATTCAACATCGACCGTAAGACTAATCCTATATTATCCACCTTTCTTTCTGCCTTTTTTCTGGGGAGGAAAATCAATAATGAAATGGCACCAATACTGAATAAATTATTAAATGAAGAAATTATTATCATCAAAGGTCTCTATGGTTTAGCCTATGAGAAAAATCGACAATTTATTCAAAAAAATCAACCATTGCTGTCTTTCTCAGAGAAATATTTAGAAGATATCATAGCAAGTTTAACGATGTATACAGAAATCTTGTTCTCTTATTATTCACCTAAGAAAACAGTGTTGTTTCTTTTGGAAGGTAATCATTTACTCGTTCAGTTGATCAAAGTCCAAGCCAATCAACTGTTGTCGAAGCAGTATCATGTGCTGTTTGTTCCGTTACATGAATTGACAGAAGAACGTTTGAACGTTGAGCATGTTGATTTGATCGTAACGAATTATCGTCCTTATTTATTGGATTACCAGTTGAACAAGGACTATTTGTTGATCAATCGAGTCCCTAATAGAAATGATTGGGTCAACATTTTTACTCAGTTGAATCCTTTACTCAATAGTATGCTGTAAGAAGCAAAAAACGACGTTAATCGATGAAGTAACTAAAGAGATTAACTGATCTCCGCGGTTCTTCATCGATTTTTTGTTGTGCAACTAAAGGAGCGAATCTATCAAAGTCACATAGTGAAAGTGGGAACAAGCCACTTCACTAGTTAGTGAAAAATATGAATTTCTTTTCTTTTTGAGCTACGTTAATCTTATTTATGCAGAAAGTAATGATAATTACTATTATGTAAGAAAGGTTATAGGAGGAGGGAAATGAATCGTAAAAAAAAATACATACTAAGCCTGAGTATGTTACTTATTCAATGTTATGCACCCTTGGTTGTATACGGGACAGAGGTTCGATCGGTTGAAACAGAGGGGACAGTCGGTTTTACAGGCATGTATGAAATGCCTGGAGATCCAGTACCAGCTCCAGAAGTTGAAATCAAACCAGATTTCCCGAAAGAAATCGCTCAACAACCGTCAGAGGAGAGAGATGCCAGTCACAGAAGATTGCCAAAAACGAATGCACAACAAATGAGTAGTTGGATAATTTTAGGGGTTTTTCTTGTGATAGTGACACTTAGTTTTTGGTTTTGGAAATACAAAAAGAAAAAACAATCATAGAAAGTAGGACGTGTATAAATGAAATTAGTTAGATTAGCAACAATTGCAGCCTTATCATCAACAGTTTTTGCCGGAGGTATGACTGTATTTGCAGAAGATGGTTCCACAAACACATCAAAAGAAGTACGTAATGTAACAACTAATGGAACGATTGAATTTACACCAAATGAAGATGAAGAGCTAGTCGTTGTTCCGCCAGTAAAAGAACCAGATGTCGAGATTGAGCCTGAAGTGCCAGGAACAACTGGACCTTTATCGATCATGAAAGCTGTCACAATGGATTTCGGTTCACAAGTCATTTCAAATCAAGATCGAACATACAATATGGTTGCAGAAAAACAACAAAAAAAGGGGACAACTGGTGAAGAAAACAAAGTTCCGTATGTCAGTTTTGCGCAAGTACAAGATGTCCGTGGAACGAATGCTGGTTGGAATCTGCAAGTACGCATGACCGACTTTAAAGCAACGAATACAACAAATGATACATTGCTCGGTGCAGAAATTTCATTGTTGGATCCAAGAATCCAGTATGAAGGAAGCACGCCTGGTAATGCGCCAGTAGCTCATCCAGCTGGAATGAAATTAATACCAAATGCTTCTGCGGTATCCGTGATGACAGCAGAAAAAGATAAAGGTGCAGGGGTATCTTCAGTTGTTTGGGGAAACCAAGCAGACCTAGATGCACAAGAGGTGAACGATGAAGTTGAAGTAGTAACAAATAATGCGATCCAATTGTTTGTTCCTGGTTCTACAGCAAAAGACGCGACACAATATAAATCAACATTGACTTGGGAATTATCCAATACACCTGATGTTAGTGGTGTAAATTAACAAGAAAAAAAATATGAGTAACATAACGAATCATAATCATTAAAAAGCAACCGATTTTTGTTTATAGAAGTGAATGTGGTAGCGTTACAATTTTGTAGCGCTACCTCCTTTAAAGAAGGGGGTAAGTTTATGAAAAAGACAAGTACATATCGAAAAAATAAAATCCAACAAGTGGGGATCGTATTACTCGTCATGATTGTCAGCCTGATGGCTCCCATGTTGGTTGGAGCGGAAGAAGGAACGTTGAATTTTTATGTAACGCCTGAGTTCTCAGAAAATCAAAAATCAGGAAATGATCGTTATTTTCAATTGAATCTTGCACCAGACACGACAGAAAAGCTAACGTTGAAACTACAAAACGCAAACGCAGAAGCCAAAAAAATCAAAATCACCCCACATACTGCTTATACCAACGTGATGGGGGTCGTAGAATACGGACAAGATGCGGAAGAAGCAGATCCAACGCTCAAACATTCGTTGGCTGAGTTGATTGAACAACCAGAAATCATTGAGCTTGCTGGAAATGAAACAAAGACCGTTACGCTTGATTTGAACATGCCTAAAGAAGAATTTGAAGGATTGTTAGCTGGTGGATTACGAGTGTCAGAAGTCAAAGAAGAAGCAACAGAAGAAACGAGTAATGAAGAAGGTGTCGCCATCCAAAATGATTTTGCGTATATCATCGGTGTGGTTGTGAGCAACAAACAAGATGCTGTACAACCGGACTTAGAGTTGTTAGATGTTTTTGCTGACCAACTCAACTATCGCAATGTGATCAGTGCGAATCTACAAAACTTCACCCCGACATTCGTGAATCGCTTAGAAGTCGAAGCTACGGTTCAAAAAGTGGGCGAAGAAGAGATTTTATACCAAGCCAGTCAAGAACAGATGCAAATGGCACCCAATTCCAATTTTAATTTCCCGATTTCTTTAGAAGGTGATCGTTTTCGCAGTGGTGACTACGTATTGAAAATGACGGCACGTTCTGGGGAAGACGAATGGCAATGGGAAAGAACCTTTACGATCGAAGCAGATGAAGCACGAGCATTGAATCGTGCGGATGTTATGGTCGATACGAGTATTAATTGGTGGATGATTGGTTCAATCATGTTACTTGTTTTATTGCTTGGAATAATTCTTTACCTAATCCATAAAAGAAAAAAAGAGCAACCGAATAAGAGTAATGAGAAGGAGTGAATACAATGCCCTCAAGATTAAGAAGAACGATGCTTTTTTTAGGGACGACAATTTTAGTGATACAAACAGTAACTATACCGTTAGGCATGGTCTACGCAGAAACCACGATGGACAATGTGGAACATGAGCCAATGGAACGTCCTGCTATCCAAAACTCCTTAAAAGAACTATCCAGTAATCCTAACTTTTTCTTTTCTCAATCTCAATTGCAAGGAACGATAAAAGTTCCGCTACAAGTGACGTTCTTTTCTGATCAAGAAGTGTCAGAGGCACGAGTGATCTTACCAGAAGAAGCAACGCTTATCCAAGACCAATTGTCGGCAGGGATTTCAATCGAACAAGGAGAGCAGCCTCATGAATGGATCGTTCACTCAAAACATGCGCAAAATAAGTTTGTTCTTCCTTTGGTATTTGACAAGATAGGAAACTATGAACTGTCTGTGGAAGAAACGACGACTCAGCTAAAAATCAGTGAGCCAGAAGCAATCAGTGATGAACTTCCAGCTGAAGAAAGTGACTCCCCTGATGATGAGCTAGGCGGACAAAAGGAATCAAAAGAGGGAGAATATATAATAGAAGAAAATCAAGAGGATGATCAGACATCCGAAGAAGTAGATGAGCCTAAGGAAGAAGCTCCGCAGGATCAACAAACAAAGGAGAAAGAGCCTTTCGTAAGTGTTTCTACATGGGAAGAATTTCAAAAAGCCATAAGTAACGATGATGTACAAAAAATTATTTTGGAAAACGACATAGTCAGAAACGCTGGATCGGCAGGAACGATCAACAGAAATATCGAAATTGACGGACAAGGATGGTCGATAGATTTTGCTAATAATACTGCTGGATTCACACTTGGAGCAGTGAGCGTAGAGACGACAATTACTTTAAAAAATATAACAATAACAAAACCAGGAACTACAGCAATTTTTACAGGTACAGCAGCCAACAGTCAAAGATGGACATTAAATTTTGAAAATGTTCATACGGGAAGTGGGAATGTATCTGGTTTAGTTAATGCACCGAATGCAAAGGCAGGATATATAGGTGGCGAAAATACTTATAGGTCGACTATGAATGGGCGTGATGATGCTGTCTTCCGAGTCAATAAATTTTTTGCTCGAAATGGAAGTAAAGTAAGTATGGACCTGCAAGCAAAGTTAGCACAAATTTCAGGCGTATTACCGGTAGTTCAAATTACGGATGAAGACACTACAGTTTCTATTAATACAACTTCAACAAGCTCGGGTAGAAACGGAGGGGTTATTAGATTTGATTCAAATGAATCGCTTATTGAGGTTAACAATGGAGCATCTTTGAAAATAGAAGCCCCTCAAACTAGTGCGCTTCTTTACGATACTGCTACGAATTCAAGAATTTTGGTAGACAATGGCTCTAAAATGGAACTTTACTCTTCTCGTCTTGATGGAAATGATGCAACAGTTAGATTTTATGGGGCTGCAAGCCGAGGTTCTCGATTTGATATAGATAATAATAGTACTGTTATTATTGAGGCTGAAGAAGGAGCTGCTCCGGCAGTAAGATTTCGTGCGGATGGTCAATTCTTTGTAAAAGGAAATAGTAAATTACAAATGTACAATGGTGGAAACGGATCACCTAATAATTCGGCGAATCAAGGTATAGAATTTGCTAATGATGGTGGAGTTTTTGATTTGAGTGGCGTGGGAACAGAAGTAAATATTGTCTCTGATTTTGGACCTGCTATTGGTGGAAACAGTTCGATGGAAATCAATGTTAGGGAAGGAACTAGTTTTACAGCAATTGGAAGATCGAGCACTGCATCAGGTGCAATATTTAATGGTTCAATTAGTAATATAACTATTGATAATCCACTTTTTTTTGATTTTAAAAATACACGTCCAAACGGAGGCAATATATATAGTGTATCGGCATCCTCTATATTTGATTTGAAAAATTCTAATTTTGCAGCATGGACTAATGGTTCTAATTTTGATCTTGAAGCAGAAAAGTATTGGAATATGATTGATTTTGAATTAACGGGAAGCAATTTTAATACTATTAGACAGACTAGCGATCCGGAATCATTTAATACAAGTACTTTTGGACCAGCTGGAATGACTGCATATAGTAGAATTAGTGCAAATAACGCACGTGCTGTTGTAGATGAATTAAGAGTTCCTACCAATGCAGATAAGTCTATTTTTGGTCATGTAAGTATTCCGGAAGGGAGTGACTATAGATCAGCGTTTGAAGGCGAGGTAGAACTAGAGATAGAAATTGAACGACTTACTGGAGAAAAAGAAACACATAGAGCAGTTACTAAAGTAGATAGTATCTATGGTGAAGCAGATAGAGAGGGAATATTTGAAGTAAAATTACCGGAACTTTTAAATGAGGGAGATCGGATTAGCGTTCTATCTGCTTTTCGCGGTGTTGGTGAAGTTGGAGTTCCCAGTTTGCCGGACGATATCAAAATAGATAGTGTTGTCGTCTTTCCAATTATCCCACCAAAACCAGCGGAGTTCCCTGTGAATATCATCGAAAAAACAGCAACACATGTTCAGGGATATGTTGAAAACAAAGAGGTTGAAATAACCGCAACTCATAATGGACAAATCTTTGACACTTCTGATGTAACGGTAGACGACGAGGGTAACTTTATCCTGAATTTATCTGACTTAACTTTAAAAGAAGACGATGAGATTCAGGTCTTTCTAAGAGATGCGGAAGGCTCGGCAGAAGCCGCAGGTGTGATCAATCCGCCAGAAACAAATAACGCACGTGGAAATATTAACCCAGCCGCTGACTTAACATTTCACGATGTAACTTTTGAACCGGCTACGACATTAATCGTTGAGGATGTAGGACCTTTCTCACCGGTAGATCCTTTGGATCCAGAATTAGAAGTGGAACCTGAAAATAAACCAGAATTGCCAGAAGATCAAGGGCAACTAAGCATTGACTTTATTTCGTCCTTCAATTTTGGCTCACAAGCTATTTCTGTTCATGAACAAACCTATTATGCCCAACCTCAACGATTGTTGAATGAAGATGGGACAGTGAAAGAGAACGAAGAGCGACCAAATTATGTTCAAATCAGTGATCGTCGACCGGACAATGAGCGAAGTGGTTGGCAATTATCGGTTACCCAGAATGGACAATTCAGTAATCAAAATGGTCATGAATTGATTGGTTCTGAGATCCAGTTACTCAATCAAGAACTAGTGACAGCTCAAGGTGGAACAGCGCCTGCGCTAAAAGAAGAAACTGGCCAAAAAATCATACCAAATACTAAAAGAATCTTATTACAAGCAGATGAAAAATCTGGAACAGGAACCTGGATCTATCGTTTTGGTAATGCAGAGACAGCTGATAAAAGTGTTGGTTTGTATGTACCGAAAGGAACGAATCCAGAAGCCAAAGAATATTCAACGACACTTACTTGGGAATTGAGTAGTGTTCCAGAAAATCAATAAAAAAAAGAGTTGTGATAGCCAGATACAGCTCCAAAAAATAAGTCAGAAACCGCTAAGATTTTCGGGATTTCTGGCTTATTTTTGCTAACATCCTTTTTTTAATTACATTTACTCAGTTTTAGGGAGTATGAGATGATGAATATTATCTCACTTCTTTCATTTTCTTAAAACTGAGGGAAAAAAGTATTTTTCTATTAGTTGAAAAATTTCTGTAAAAAAGTGCGAAGAAAACGAGAGATTTCTTTACACTAGAGTAACTATAACGTATATAATCTATATAAGGTGTGTTGTCACCATTAACGTTGATTGGCACAGAAAAAAGAAGCAACAAAAAAACGAAGCGAGCGAATATGGAGATAGATATGATAAAGAATAAATTGCAACAATACAAAATATTATTGATATTATTGATTCTTGTAGCTGTTTCGCTGATTATTTTTTTGAATCAAATCATTTATGCGTGGCTGATCGTGGAAATTTTTGCCTTTCTTCTTTGTGGCTATTTAGTGATTTTTGATCAAAGAGAAGCAACCTCTAAAATTGCTTGGATCTTAGCGTTATTATTTTTACCGGTCGTCGGGATCATGCTGTACTATCTGATTGGTCGTGAGCCACGATTACGCAAGTTATCGAAACAGCAACTAGACAATGAACGAAACATACAAGAGACGGTGTCCAAGATCCTTCAGGAACATTCAGAAATCATTCATGCCAAGCACGATCTTTCCAAAGAAATTTTCCATCTTTCCGCAAAGTATCCCACAAAAGACAATCAATTGACATTGTTAAAAGAAGGGACGGATGCTTTTGCTTCATTGTTGCAAGATATCAAACAGGCAACACATCATGTCCATGTTTTCTTCTATATTATAAAAGGGGATGAAACTGGCGAAGAACTAGTTGCTACTTTGATCGAAAAAGCTCGACAGGGAATCAAAGTACGTTTTATGTATGACAGTGTCGGATCAATTGCTTTCCCGAATCAATTATTAGATACGATGCGAGAAAATGGTGTAGAGGTAAGAACCTATGATCTATTGAATTCACCGTGGCTGAGTAACAAAGCCAATTGGCGCAATCATCGGAAAATCGTTGTGATCGATGGGGAAATTGCACACACTGGTGGTATGAATATCGGGAATGAGTATAGTGGACGCGGGAAAAAGTTTTCTTATTGGCGGGATACGAATGTTCGAATCGAAGGGCCTTCTGTACTCGAGTTGCAGGAATGTTTCGTTTATGATTGGTTATTTCTCGATGAAGGGACGGAAACGATCACTTATTTCATCAATCAGCAAGAGCTGTATTTTCCATTACAAACGGAACAACCAAAAGGTTCGGAAATCGTACAGGTCGTTTACGGAGGGCCGTATGATCAGGAGAGGATCATCAAAGACTCTTTCAATGACTTGATTGGTAAAGCAGTTGATTCGATCAAGATTGCTATGCCTTACTTTATTCCAGATGAAGAAACTCTTGGGGCACTCAGACGAGCAGCTCGCTGTGGGATCAAAGTACAATTGATCATACCGGGAAAAGGCGATCGCGGGATTTCATTTCATGGGACGAACTCGTTTATTGATGAGTTGTTATCGGCAGGAGTTGAAGTGTCGATCTACGATACGACTGCATTTATCCATTGTAAATATATGATCGTTGATGATGTGGTTGCAACGATTGGATCAACTAATTTTGATATTCGCAGTTTTTATCTCAATCATGAACTGTCAATGTTCATTTATGGTCCATCAAAAACGATTGATGAATTGAACGTCCATTTTACAGAAGATTTAGCCCACGCTGAAAAGGTCAAAAAAGACGAATGGCAAGAGCGAAGTGCATGGACGAAAATCAAAGAGAAAATCAGTGGCTTGTTTGTGCCGATACTTTGATAGAAGCAACGGAATCAGCGCATAAGAACGTGCCATTAGCTTAAGACAGAATAGACAAAGCGTTTCATACGTGTTTGTTTCTTCTGTTTTTTCTTTTATCCTTTCTTAGTGTTTTATAACAATACAATGCGCAATAAAATAAGTTTTTTTAGAGATATGCTACTATAGAGATAGATATAAAGTGTTTTTTTACAGTTGGATCTTACGAATTTACATCTGTGAAAATGTGCTTTAAGACTTAGAAAGTAAGAGGTGATTTTGTGAAAAACAAACAGAAATCAGTCATTGTTCTGGGAGGTGGACTTGGTGGTTTGTCTGCAGCAGTTTCCTTAGCCCAAGAAGGATTCGACGTATCGCTATATGAAAAGAACGATCATTTAGGGGGGAAATTGAACCGTTTAGAAGCAAATGGGTTTGGCTTTGATCTAGGTCCATCGATTTTGACGATGCCCCAAATTTTTGAAAAACTGTTTCTCACGAGTGGCAAACAGATGGCAGATTACATTCCGATCGAACGGTTAGATTTGCAGTGGCGTTCTTTTTTTCCTGATCACACAACGATTGATCTATACAGTGATTTAACGAAAATGGCCCAAGAAAATCCTTTGCTGACTGAAAAAGACATGATGGAGTATCAAGATTTCTTAGACTATGCGAAGGAAATCTATGCGGCCACAGAAGTCGGTTATTTTGACAAAGGGCTTGATTCGACAATGGAGATTTTAAAAGAACATGGTGTGATCAAAGCGTTGAAAGGGTTTGATTATTTTTCTTCGATGCATGATGGAATCGCTAAACGTGTGAGTCATCCAAAAATGCAAGATATCTTAGGGTATTTCAGCAAATATGTCGGTTCCTCTCCTTATGATGCGCCAGCGGTTTTAAATATGATGAGTTATATGCAGCATGAGCAAGGAATTTGGTATGTTCCGGGCGGGATGCATAAAATTGCTGAAGGAATCGTCAATCTTGGAAAAGAGCTCGGCGTAGCGTTCCATACTGGCTGTCAGGTTGAAAAACTAAATGTAGTGGATGAACAGATCCGTTCGGCACGACTAGCGGATGGGACGGTGATCGAAGCAGATTATTTTGTTTCGAATATGGAAGTCATCCCAGCTTATGAACAATTATTAGATGAAAAACCAGCGTTTACAGAGAAATTAGAAAAGAAATTTGAACCCGCAAGTTCTGGTTTTGTCTTGCATCTAGGTGTTAATAAAGAATACCCACAATTAGCCCATCATAATTTTTTCTTTTCGAATGCTTCTAAAGAAAACTTTGATCAAAACTTCCATCAGCATCAGTTACCAGACGACCCAACGATCTATCTTGTGAATGTCAATAAGACTGATCCTTCTCAAACCATCGAAGGACATGAGAACATCAAGATTTTACCGCACATCCCTTATTTACAAGATCAACCATTTACAGAGGCAGAATACGATGCCTTTCGGGAGCGTATCTTGATCAAATTAGAAACGATGGGATTAACGGATTTGAGAAAACATATTGTCTATGAAAATCGTTGGACCCCGGAAGATATCCAAAAAAATTATTTATCCCATCGTGGAGCAATCTATGGGACTGTCTCTGATCGTAAGAAAAATCATGGGTTCAAACATGCAAAACATAGTGAGCGCTATGACAACTTATACTTTGTAGGTGGGACAGTCAATCCAGGTGCAGGTATGCCAATGGTCACTTTGAGTGGGCAACAAGTGAGTGACAAGATTGCTCGAAGAGAAGCGGATGTATAGGAAGGAAGGCTTATTTTGTTACTAATAATGATCGTCCTTTTTGTTGCTTGGCTTTCAGGTTGGTGTATCTTTTATCGACTGCCATTCATCACAAACCTAACCTCTGCAAAACGTTTTGACACAAATGTTTCAATCATTATTCCTGTACGTAACGAAGCAAATACGCTCCCCAAATTGCTACAATCGATCCAAAGGCAAACGATCCAACCACGAGAAATCATCGTCGTGGATGATGATTCCACTGACGGTACAGCAGAAATCGCCAAGAACTTAGATGCAACAGTTTTCTCAAATGATCGTGATCAGCATGGCAAGGCGGCTGCCTGTTGGTTAGGTGCAACAAAGGCCCAAAGTGAGCATTTCTTATTTTTAGATGCAGATACATTTTTTCAGACAGACAATAGTTTGGAAAGACTGTTGAATGAATACGAAAAAAGAGGGAATAGTGGCTTGCTGTCGCTTCAACCGTTTCATCAAACTGTTCGCTTTTATGAACAGCTCTCGTTTGTTTTCAATGTGGTCATTCTGGTAGGGTTGAATACTTTTTCTGTGCTAGGTGAAAAATTAAAAGCAGTGGGGGCGTTCGGGCCGTGTATCTTATGCTCGAAAACCGATTACTTCCAAGTCGATGGGCATAAAGATATGCCTAGTGGGATCTTAGATGACATGGCTTTAGCCAATCGTTTTCAAAAGGCAGGATTTCCCATCCATTTATATGGTGGGAAAGAGTTGATTGCTTTTCGCATGTATCCTGAAGGTTTCAAGCAATTGATCCAAGGATGGACAAAGGATTTTGCCACAGCTTCTAGAGCAACCAATCCCTTTATTTTGTTAGGAGTCATCCTCTGGATAAGTGGTGGTGTTGGCTCAGTGTTGGCTTTTGGTATGGAACAATGGCCGCTCGCACTGGTCATTTATTGCCTGTATGTGCTCCAATGTATTGTATTTGCCAAACGTGTAGGAAATTTCAAGCCGATTTTCTTGTTCGTTTTTCCGTTCTTTTTTATCTTCTTTCTTTTCTTGTTTTTGTGGTCATTGATCCAAACCTATCTTTTGAAATCAGTGACTTGGAAAGGAAGAAAAATCAAACTTTAGGAGGTTTTTATGCCACTGATCCATTTGACCACTGGAGTATTAGTGATGCTCGACATTCTTGCCTGGTTTATTTTTCATTTGGGTATATCCTTTGGTGTACGTCAAATTTCTGACTCTTTTTTTGAAAGAAAGCGTCGTTGGTTTCGTTCTTTTTCTTTTGAAAAGCAAGGAGTTATTTGGGAGAAAAAATTTCGAATCAAAAAATGGAAAGACAAGCTGCCAGATGGTACTGTGATTGCCAAGAGTGGATTCGATAAATCAAGACTTGGTAAGACTGATTCTGCCGCACTGAAGAAATTCATCATTGAAACACAAAGAGCAGAGCTGACACATTGGCTATTGATTGCGCCAGCGTTCCTTTTCTTTTTGTGGAATCCCAAATGGGCGGGGTGGGTCATGGTTTTTTATGCGCTTCTTGTCAATATCCCATTTATTATGATCCAACGCTATAATCGGCCACGATTGGAACGAGCGTTCATTAGAAGAATGAGGAATAAGTAGGTTCTTAAAACGGATTTATGTTTCTTTTATGTTGTTTATATGTTGAAAAATAGCAGAGGTGATGACATGGAAACGACAAAAAAGAAACCAATCCATATCTCAATTGATGAGGATTTGAAAAAGGATGCTGAGCAATTATTTGCTGAGTTGGGTATGAATATGATAACCGCAATTACAGTTTTTTAAAAACAGTCTGTAACTAAACTGGTACTTCCTTTTAAAATTGAAAGGGAAAATTCGGCTACTTTGCAAGCGAGAAAAGATGCTAAAGATGGCAATATTCATGGTGGATTCAGCTCTGTTGATGAGTTGCTGGAGGACTTAGATGCTTGATATTTTTTATACCTCACAATTCAAGCGAGACTATAAAAAAGCAGGGGAAAGATTTAGCCAAATTAAAAAAGGTGCTATCTCTTTTGCAATGCCAACATAAATTGCCCAAAGTGTATCGTGATCATCATTTGACCGGCAATTATGTGGGATTTAGAGAATGTCATATCAGTCCTGATTGGCTATTAGTATATAAGATTGATAATGATCAATTAATATTGATACTTGCTAGGCTGGGATCTCACAGTGAATTCTTTTAAAGAAGTTGTGAAATAAATGGACAACTCAGAAAAATAAACGAGAAAATCTAAAACTTGTTTTAAAAGTGTTTGGATTCTCTCGTTTATTTTGTTCTAGGAGTTACTAGAGAAATAGTGTAATCGTTTTTTTAGGAAGAAAAAACAAATTTTAGGAGCTTTTTATGCTACTGATTCATTTGATCACTGGAGTGTTAGTGATGCTTGATATTCTTGCCTGGTTTATTTTCCACTTGGGTCTATCCTTTGGAGTACGTCAAATCGCTGACTCTTTTTTTTAAAGATATCATCGTTGGTTTCGTGCCTTTTGAAAAGTGAGGAGTTATTTGGGAGAAAAAATTTCGGATAAAAAATGGAAAGATAAGCTGCCAGATGGTACTGTGATTGCTAAAAACGAATAAATGGTTTTCTAGAAGTGAATACTACATAAACAAGCACCAAAATCCATCGATGAATAATTGTGGGGATTTGGTGCTTTTTAGCGGAGCTTAACACTTTTATCAGAATCTCACAAACTGTCTTTTGTGCAAAGTTAGTGATTCAAAATAAAGTTGATTTTTTTGAAACTTTTCTTAGAAAACGATCGTCTAATTAAGTATAAAAAAAGAAAGCGGAGTGAGCGTATGAAACATGAAAAAAACTATTCATTTTTAACGATAGAACTAATTTTCCTAGTCTTATTGTTCCTGTTTACCAGCCTTTTTTTATGGATGTATTCAATGGATACATTTTCGATCATAGAAGAAAAGCCACAAGAGATAGGGACAAGCGAGTCGACTAGAACGAAAGATACACAACCACGTAAGGAAGCAAACAAGGATTTTATGCGAGAACTGGGTGAAATTTATTATTTGAGATAGGGAGGGATCTAATATTTTTAATCGGATAGCAAAAAAGCAGCGAGTCAGACATTATGAATCTCAGTTAGAACAGCTGATTGAGACACAATATCAAAAAATGTATCGAATCGCTTATAGTTATACACACTGTTCGGAAGATGCACTAGATGTTATCCAAGATAGCTTTCAAAAAGCGCTGATGGATTTCTCAAAGGTAAAGAAGATCGATCATTTTCAAGCTTGGTTTTATAAAATCTTAGTCCGCACAGCAATTGATTATTGGCGCAAGAATAAACGAATGCCTTTGAATTTTGAATTGGAAGACTGTCCAGGACTTGAATTCATCGATTGTCAAAATGATGTTTCTTACATGGAATTACGTGAATTATTGAGCCAAACGCCTAGCCCAGAACGCGAGATTATTATCTTGAAATTTTTTGAAGGATTTACATTGAAAGAAATTGCTCAGATTTTAAATTTAAATGAGAATACAGTGAAAACAAAAATGTATCGCTCACTAGATAATTACAAAGAAATTTTAAAATAAAGGAGAGTGGATAGCGAAATGGGAGGAACAAAGAAAAAAATAAGTATGATGAATCAGGCGTATCGAGCGGGGGAAATTCCTGAACAGCTAGAAGATGAGCTATTCAAGCGTTTTACGATTGCCAAGAAAAAAGTGAAGGTGAAACGACAAGTAAAACATGCTGTTCATATCGGTTTGGGGATCGTCTGCTCTGTACTTATTTTGTTCGCAGGTGTTCAAAATAGAGACTTTCGCGTATGGGCGACAGAAATCCCTGTTCTCGGAGAATTGGTTTCGATCATTACTGGGAAAACCTATTCATTCCAAGAAGAGGAATCGGGTATCAGGATTGCTGTTCCAAAAATAATTGGAAAAGAAGAAATCCATGACCAGTTGAATCGAAAATATCTCGCAGAGGGACAACAAGCTTATGAGGAAGGAGTGAAAGAAATCAAGAAAAACGGGCAACAGATTGATACAACAGGTGGATATCGCATATTGGTCAATGATGAGCGATTTTTAGTGATTGATCGTTCAATCGAACAGACAATTGCAAGTACGCAAACGAACAATCAATTTGACACGTTAGATAAACAAAATGAGGTACTTGTGTCTTTGCCTTTATTATTTAAAAATGATGATTATCTCATTGCTCTTTCAAAGGAAATTGAAGAACAGATGAAAAATCGTATGGAAAAAAATCCAGAATCAACTTATTTTGCTCTAGAGGATAATGGCTCATTTTTATTAAAAAAAGATCCTAGTTTTTATATCAATAAAGAACACCAGCTGGTTATCTTCTTTGATAAATACGAGGTAGCACCTGGTGCTATGGGGACACAAGAATTCGTTATTGATACAAATAAAATCCAATCTTTATTGGCTGACCCAAACTATTTGAACTAAAGCTTTCAGACTTTACGAATAGAATCGTTCTTTGCTGAGAATAGTAGCATCAACCGGTAGAATCTTTTTTACATGTTTACCGGTTGATGCTTTTTAGGTTGAGAGAAATAGCATTCAATAATGGCCGAAGAATCCAATGCTTATCTGAATTACTCAATCGCTTGCTTGACGATTTCTTGCCAAAAATGAAAATATTCCTCTTCTAAATCGATCGAATCAAGTTCATCCCAAGCAATAAAGCCCTCGTTTACATAAAAGCCATCTTCTGTCATCTTTTTTTGAATCTTTCCTCTATAGTTTTCTCCCTTTTTTGTTTGGATCGTAATTTCTTGTTTGGCAATATAAGCAGTGATTATGACAGTTTCGAAATGATTCTTTACCATTGTCATCGGCAACGCCTCCCTTTTAGTCATTTTCCTCTTCAAAAGCTTGATAAAATTCATCTTTGATCAATTGCAACTCAGCTTGTTGGTTTGGCTTGTTCCAATCGATTGATCGGGAAACTTGTTCGTCATATGTCTTGTTGGTACTAAACTCAAACCATTTCATTTCTTGTTTCAAACCAACGTGACGAATGTTCTCCCAGAGAATCTGGTACTGGTCAATCGTCAGATATTCTTCATCACATTCGCCTAAGAAAACGCCCTCGATATTTTCTCTATATCGACCAAATTCATCTTTTGTGTTTAATTGGATGGTCACTTTTTGTCGGTAGAGAAAGGACTGTAATAGTACTTGGTCGATTTCCTCTCTCGTCATTTGCAATTGGGGAGGGAGGTCTTTTAAGGCGACTGCTGCATTTTCTTCGATCCCTTTAACTAGCTCATCCATGGCAAAAGCGGTTCCCCATTTCAAGCCAAAGGGGCGATCACGGTATTCATTGTAATCGAGAAATTCTTTTTTCGTGCGTCGCATGTCCCTCACCTTCAATACCAGCCATTCCGCCAGCATGACCGCCTACAAGCGAACTGCGGGCGATTGCTCGACCACCTTCTAGTAAACTATGTGCATGGACGATTGCTTTAAATCCATATTTTTGTCGAATCTTATCCACGACAAAGTCAATCTTTGCCGCATTGACTTGCTCTTTAGGATCATCGAATAGATTCAATTGCAAGCCAGTCGCATAAACTAAGCGAGAACAGTTGACGCCGATACTTCGGATATCTTGCCGTTGATAATGTCGATCAAAAATCATCAATAGTGCTTCTGCTAAAACATGACTGGCATTGGTCGGCTCGATTTTCATCTGTTGGTGAAACCCAGTTTTTCCTGAAACATCTGTGTAGCCCAAAGAAAAGCCGACCCACAGACTAACTACTTGTGCTTTTGCTTCTTCTCGTCGTAAGCGTGTGCCTACTTGATCTGCCATTTCCTTGATCACGATTTCAATCTCTTCTCGGCGGGTATAGTCCTTATTGAGGATTTGACTATTTCCGATGCTTTTTGATTTAGGGGTGTAGACTTCACCAAGAAAGCTCCGATCGATTCCCCAGGCATGGGCATAAAGTTGTGTACCAATTACCCCCATTGCACTTTTTAAACGATAGTAATCCGCATGTGCAAGCTCATAGATGCTATGGATGTTCATTTTATTTAAACGAATCGCTGTTTTTCGACCGATCCCCCAAAAATCTGTCAGCTGAGGAATCCGCCAAAGTTTTTCAGGGACGTCTTCATAACGCCATTCGGCGATCATGTCTCGGGTATCCTTCGCTTCATTATCCAGAGCTAATTTTGCCAATAGTGGATTATCACCGATACCGATCGTGGTATAGATCCCTGTCTGGTCATAAACGTCTTGACGAATTTTTTTTGCAAGTGTCCGGGCATCAGGAGCATCGAACAAATTCAAACTATTTGTGATATCCAAAAAACTTTCGTCGACCGAATAGACATGATGGTTACTCTCGTCTGCATAGGTTTTATAAATCGCATTGATTTCTTTGTTCTTCTCCATATAATAAGCCATTCGTGGTGGGGCAATATATAGATCACTGGGATAAGGAAAGGGCAAATCACGCGCACGACTGATATTCGTGATCCCGTAGGCTTTTTTTGCAGCTGGACTAGAGGCAAGGATCAACCCGCTACCACGTTCTTCCCATGAATTTCCGGGGTACGACATAACAACTAGTTTGGTTGTTAAAGGGTCTAAACCAAGTGAGACACATTCAACAGAAGCATAGAACGACTTACAATCAATACATAAAATATCTCTAGAAGGTTCTTTATGATAGTCAAATACAGGATTTTGATTTTTAAACATAACAGTCACCTCTTCTACATGATTAGAACACACGTTCGCGTTTTTTGTCAACGAAAAAATCAATAGGAACTTTAAAAAAACATCGGTCTTCTAAAGGATCATTAGCATAAAGAGAAAAAGATTTGAAAAAGTAGTTGACTTATTTCAGAAAGAAATCTATACTTAAACCAATCTTAAATCAGTTTGGAGCGATTTCTTATGAAAATCACATTGAATTCACAACTGAATACGTATTACTTTAGCTATTTTAGATAGGTTTGTATTCATGACATTCATGGGTGCAAACACAACGTTTGTATCTATGATGGCTAAGGATGTTTGAGATGACTTGTCCGCCACATAGATGAAAATCTATAGTGGCTTTTTTGTTAGAATTGGTGAAGGCCCACTGTAGATTTGTCTACGGCGGGCTTTTTTTATACCTAACGAAAGGAGAACCACATCAGTTCATTTTCCAACGAGTTATTTTAAGTAAACAACGAACGATTTTCCATTGTCGATCAAGTGTTCAAACAGTGATAAAAAAATAAAAATAAAAAAGGATGTTATCTTATGATTTTAATTATTAAACCAGGAATTGAAGTAAACCAACTAGAACCAGTACTTTCACGTATCAAGGAAGAGGGCTTGGACGTTCAGATCAACCATGGCAAAGATCGTCTTGTTTTAGGATTGATCGGTGATCCAAAAATTATCCAAGGTGTACCATTTGAAAGATACGACACGGTGGAGCGTGCAGTAAAAATCTCTAATACGTACAAACTGACTTCTCGAGAATTTCATCCGCAAGATACAGTCGTTGATGTGGATGGTTTGAAAATCGGTGATGGTAGTTTTGTGACGATGGCTGGTCCTTGTTCAGTAGAAGGCGAAGAACAAATCATGGAAACTGCTCGTATGGCAAAAGCTGGTGGGGCAACAGTCCTACGTGGAGGAGCCTACAAACCTAGAACGTCACCCTACGCTTTCCAAGGATTAGGAGAAGAAGGACTGAAAATGATGCGTAAAGCAGCGGATCATTACGGCTTAAAAGTCATTACCGAAGTCATGGATGAAGCCCATATCGATGTCGTTTGCGAATACACAGATATCATTCAGATCGGCGCCAGAAATATGCAAAACTTTCGTCTATTAGAAGCTGTTGGGAAAACAGGAAAACCAATTGGCTTGAAACGCGGGATTTCAGGAACGATCGAAGAATGGTTGAACGCGGCGGAATACATTGCGGTACAAAACAATCCAAACATCATCTTTATCGAACGTGGTATTCGTACTTACGAAACAGCGACACGCAATACCTTCGATCTAAGTGCTGTACCGATCATTAAAAAATTAAGTCATTTCCCGATCATCGTTGATCCAAGTCATGGTACAGGGGTTTGGGATCTCGTATCACCAATGGCAAGAGCCGGTGTTGCTAGTGGCGCAGATGGGATGATCGTAGAGATCCACCCTGATCCAATCCACGCATGGTCAGATGGACAGCAATCATTGAATGAAAAGAACTACCTACGAATGATGGAAGAAGTCGAGATTTTAGTTGAAGCAATGAATAAAATCAAAGCCTTATAGAAAAGAGGAGCGTCATGTTAGAAGTTGTCTTACCAGAAAAAAGCTATGAGATCATCATTGAACGAAATGCACTCGATCATGTGTCTGAGTGGATCGAAGGAATCTGGAAAAATAAAAAAATCGCGATTATCAGTGATACGAATGTTTTTCCGATATACGGCGAAAAAATTTGTCAACAGTTGCGGGCAAGCTACGAAGTCGTCCATTATGTTGTTTCAGCTGGGGAGAGCAGCAAATCATTCGACATGGCAGCTCACCTCTATGCGTTTTTAGCAGAAGAACAATTTACGCGTAGTGATGCGGTGATTGCGCTTGGAGGGGGAGTGATCGGCGATTTAGCCAGCTTCGTTGCTTCCACCTATATGCGAGGGATTTCATTTGTCCAGATCCCGACTTCCCTACTGGCACAGGTCGATTCAAGCATTGGAGGAAAAACAGCAATCAATGCACCCATGGCGAAAAATATGATTGGGACATTTGCACAACCAGACGGGGTATTGATCGATCCAGAGACGTTAATGACGTTATCAGAGCGTAGAATCCAAGAAGGGATCGCTGAGATCATCAAGTGTGGTGCAATCAGTGATGAAACGCTATGGCAAGATTTGGCAAAATTAACAGGAGTTGCTGACTTACTGGCTAATAGTGAAAAAATCATTGAAAAGGCGTTGCGTGTGAAGAAACAAGTTGTTGAAGAAGATCAATTCGATAACGGGAATCGTTTGTTACTGAACTTTGGCCATACGATCGGACATGCCATCGAAAATACTGCTGGTTATGGTCAGATCAGTCATGGCGAAGCCGTAGCGATCGGTATGGTGCAAATCACCAAACAAGCCGAAAAGATGGGAAAATCACCAGTGGGCATCACTGCGCAATTGATCCAAATGATCGAAAAGTATCAGTTACCGATCAAGTACCAACCTTGGGAGGAGCAATCCCTTTATGATGCGATCACCCACGATAAAAAGGCACGTGGAAAGACATTGAAAATTATTTTATTAGATAAAATCGGACAAGCAAGAATCCAAGAAATTCCGCTTGAGTCCGTGAAAGACTATTTAAAGGAGGGGAACTAAATGCGTTTTTTAACAGCAGGAGAATCTCATGGTCCACAGTTAACTGCCATTATTGAAGGTATCCCGGCAGGTTTAGAAGTTTCACTTGAAAAAATCAATGAAGATCTTGCGAGACGACAAGGGGGGTACGGTCGTGGTGGCAGAATGAAGATCGAGAAAGATCGTGTCCAAATCACCTCAGGTATTCGACATGGTAAAACGCTTGGTTCGCCAATCACAATGATCGTGGAGAATAAAGACTGGAAGAATTGGCAAACGGTGATGTCAGCCGAGCCAATCGAAGAAAAACATGTCACACGTCGTCGAGTAGCCAAACCTCGTCCAGGACATGCGGATCTAGTTGGTGGAATGAAATACCAACATCAAGATCTTAGGAATGTGTTAGAACGGTCTTCAGCTAGAGAAACGACCATGCGTGTAGCAATCGGCTCTTTAGCAAAACAGATCCTAGCAGCACTAGATATTGAAATTGCCAGTCACGTAGCAGTTCTTGGAGGGGTCAAAGCAACGATTCCTGAAGTGCTACCTGTGGCGGTGATCAAGGAAAAAACAACGATCTCCGAAGTCAATATGGTAGACCTTGAGATCGAAGAACAAGTCAAAACATTGATCGATGAGACGAAAAAAGCAGGTGATACCTTAGGTGGTGTCGTCGAAGTCCGGGTTGAAAATGTACCGGCTGGTTTGGGTAGTTATGTCCAATGGGATAAAAAATTAGATGGAAAATTAGCACAAGCCATGCTGAGTATCAATGCCTTCAAAGGGGTAGAATTTGGGATCGGTTTTGATGCAGCGACTTTACCAGGTTCTAAAGTTATGGATGAAATCACCTGGGATCAAGAACAAGGCTACCGCCGGACAACCAATCATTTAGGTGGATTTGAAGGTGGGATGACAAATGGGGAACAAATCATCGTTCGTGGTGTGATGAAACCGATCCCTACACTTTACAAGCCGTTGATGAGTGTGGATATCGACACGAAAGAAGCCTATAAAGCAAGTGTCGAACGTTCCGACAGTACCGCTGTACCAGCAGCTTCTGTGGTGGCTGAACACGTCATTGCAACAGCACTTGCCGTGGAGATCCTTGAACATTTCCCAGCGGATAACATGAGTGAGCTGAAAAAATCTGTTGCCAGTCATCGGCAGATGATCCAAGACTTTTAGTGAGGAGACTGATATGAAGAAAAAGGTATTTGTCTTAGGTTTAGGTCTGATTGGTGCTTCGCTTTGCCGAGCCATCAAAGGATCGAATGTGACTCTTTATGGATGGGATCATTCAGCAGAAACAAGAAAAATTGCAGAAGAAGTCCAATTAGTGGATCATCTGGTGTCTGGGATCGAAGAAGCAAGTCAAATGGATGTTATTTTATTAGCGGTTCCTGTACAAGTTAGTTTGGACTATTTGCAACAATTAGCGACACTTCCGCTAAAGGAAACTGTATTGGTCAGTGATACTGGCAGTACGAAAGCAGCAATCATGACAGCGGCTAAGGAATTACCTTTTACTTTTATTGGTGGACACCCAATGGCAGGCTCGCATAAATCTGGAGTAAAAGCCGGCAATCCTAATTTGTTCGAGGAAGCTTATTATATATTGACCAATGATCATGAGAGTGATCGTGTAGCTGAACTGATGGAACTATTAGAACCGACTCGAGCAAAATTTGTATTGATGGAAGCCAAAAATCATGACGAGATCGTCGGCGTTTTAAGCCATTTGCCTCATATCGTGGCTGCTGGTTTAGTGCAAACCAGTGATGAACTCAATCAAAAACATCCAAGAGCCTCCCAACTTGCAGCCGGAGGGTTTCGAGATATTACGCGTATTGCTTCTTCTGATCCAAAAATGTGGACAGATATCTTATTAACGAATCAAGAAATCATGCTGTCTTTACTAGAAGAATGGCAATCCTCCATGGAAACATTGAAAACACAACTTGCGAGAAATGATGAAGAGGCCATTTATCGATTTTTTGCACAAGCGAAGCAAACAAGGGATCAGTTGCCGAAGAAACGACAAGGAACGATTCCAGCGTTCTATGATCTATACGTTGATATTCCGGATATTTCCGGTGCAGTTGCTAAGGTGACAACGGCTTTGAGCCAAGCAGATATTTCAATCATCAATCTAAAAATACAAGAAACTAGAGAAGATATTTTCGGAGTCCTTGAATTGTCCTTCAAAAATCAAACCGATTTAGAAAAAGGACAAGCATTGATTCAAGCGGAAAATTTTCACTGTTGGATCAGGAGTTGAGACAATGCAATTACTTAATGCTACACATGGGATCAAAGGTGAGCTAACGGTTCCAGCAGATAAATCGATTTCTCATCGCAGCATCATGTTTGGTGCAATCAGTCATGGAAAAACGACGATAACGAACTTTTTAAAAGCAGAAGATTGCTTGAGTACGATGTCCATATTTAGACAATTAGGTGTGAGAATAGAAGAGGAAGAAGAGAAAATCCATGTTTATGGTTATGGCGTAGAGGGATTACAAACACCAACAGAACGTTTAGATGCAGGTAATTCTGGTACAACGATCCGTTTACTTTTAGGGATTTTAGCTGGAAGTAAGATTTCGGCAGAAGTGTCTGGAGATGACTCGTTGAATCGTCGCCCGATGGGGAGAGTGATGAATCCTTTACGTGAAATGGGTGCAGATCTTAAAGGGATCGAACATCCAGATCTACCACCTTTACGAGTGACTGGTGGGCCTTTGAAACCAATCGAATATGAGATGCCGATTGCCAGTGCGCAAGTCAAATCAGCGATTTTATTCGCGGCACTTCAAGCAGATGGTGAGACAACGATCATCGAAAAAGAACGCTCACGGAATCATACAGAAGAAATGATCAAACAATTTGGTGGAGAAATCAGAGTAGAAGATAAAGTGATCACACTTGCTGGCGGACAACGGTTAGTTGGACAAAACGTGGCGGTACCTGGGGATATTTCGTCAGCAGCCTTTTATCTAGTCGCAGCAAGTATTTTGCCAGATAGTGAAGTCTTATTGAAACAAGTAGGAATCAATCCAACACGAACAGGGATTTTAGATGTATTGATCGAAATGGGGGCTTCGATCCAAGAAATGCAAATCGATCAACAAAATCAAGCGGCTGACTTAATGGTACGTTCTGCCAACTTGCAGGCGTGTACGATCGAAGGAGAAATCATTCCTCGCTTGATCGATGAATTACCGATTTTGGCATTAGCTGCAACACAAGCACAAGGCACGACGATCATTCGGGACGCACAAGAATTAAAAGTGAAAGAAACAAATCGCATCGATGCGACAGCGGAAGAATTGATAAAAATGGGCGCAAACATCGAAACAACAGATGATGGGCTGATCATTCATGGTCCGACACCTTTGCATGGGGCAATTGTTGACAGTCATGGGGATCATCGCATTGGCATGATGTTACAGATTGCCGCATTATTGACCGATGAGCCAGTTGAATTGAACCATCCAGAAGCGGTAAATATTTCTTATCCTGACTTCTTCACTGATCTAGCTGGTCTGATCAAGGAGAAAAACTAATGGCTGCAATTGTGCTGATTGGTTTTATGGGCGCCGGTAAAACAACGATCAGTCGCAAGCTTTCTATGCAGTTAAAGAAACCATTGATCGATATGGATACAAAACTAGTCGAGGAGTTTGGCTGTTCGATCAGTCAGTATTTTGAATTACATGGCGAAGCTGCCTTTCGACAGGAAGAAACGAAGCTACTGAAAAACTCATTGCAAGAAGAAGCGATCATTGCGACAGGTGGGGGAGTTATCCTACAAGAAGAAAATCAACGACTGCTGACAGATCATCTGGTGGTTTACTTAAAAGCTGATCCCGATCTTTTGATCAAACGTATCCGCCAAGATCACAAACAAGCCCGTCCGTTGGCACTCGATAAAGATGATACAGAGTTAAAAGAATTATTTTTTTCGCGGAAAAAACACTATGAAACATTAGCAGATCTTACGATAGAAACAACTGGTAAATCACCAGCAGAAGTTGTCTCAGAAATCATAAAGCAGGTGATGAATCGATGAAAATTGGTTATCTAGGCCCAAAAGGTTCCTTCACATATAGTGCAGTAAAGAATTATTTCAACGAAGGCGATTGGTCTCCGTATCAAGCTTTAACAAATTTGATTGATGCCCAGATCAACGATGCGATCGATTATGCGATGGTACCGATCGAGAATTCCATCGAAGGTTCTGTATTGCCCACATTAGACCATGTCTATGAAACCTTACCAACGATCCAAGGAGAAATCGTTTTACCAATCAAGCAACAATTGATGGTACATCCTAAGCATCAACAGATGTGGCAAGAGGTAACAAAAATCTGTAGTCATCCGCAAGCGTTGGCACAATCGCAAGTATTTTTGAAGCAACAGTTCCCTGACGTGGAAATCGAGCAAATGGGTTCGACTGCCCAAGGTGCCCAACAAGTTGCCGAGCATCCTGAACAAAAAATCGCGGCAATCGGACCTAAAGAAGCTGCGGAACAGTTTGGTTTGACCATCGTTCAGCAAGATATCCAATCGATCCGCAACAATGAAACCCGTTTTTGGCTACTAGGTTCCTCACCGATGTCATCTCAATTACCAGTCAGTACTTACAAAGCAACGCTATTTGTAGACTTGCCAGAAAATCGCCCAGGTGCGTTATATCAAGTACTTGCGGTGTTTGCAGAACAAAAACTTAATTTGACCAAAATCGAGTCTAGACCGCAAAAAACCTCGTTAGGTGAATACTTTTTCGTGATCGAAGTAGAGATTGAACAGGCAGATACAAAATTGAACGAAGCAATCAAACTACTGGAACAGCGAGCATTTCCGGTCCAATTGATCGGAGAATATCCAGTGTACCGTAGCCGTGAGGATAAAAAAGCGACATACAGAAAATAAATCAAAGCAGCTGAACCTAGATAGCTGCCTTGGTTTTTTTTGAATAATTTTTCTATATTTGCTTTTACACGTATAGCACGTGTTTTTTATTTTTTTCACGTGTTACACGTGTTAGTATAGATATGTCAGGAGGTATTGTAACAATGCCAATGACATAACAGGAAATGGTCAAACTCTTGATTTCCATAAGTGGGTTAAAAGTTAAAGGTGGAAAAGGTTCTCATATAAAAGTGAAACTACCAGGAGTAAATCGACCAATTATTGTTCCTTCCAAGCTACCTAAAGGGACAGAACATGCGATACTGAGGCAGGCAGGGTTAAAATAGCTTTGTTCCTGCTTCTTGAGAGAGGAGGAGGATCATGCTTATTTCATATCCGGCATTATTCTATTCAGAAACAAGTGAAGGCTATGACTCGGGATTTTCTGTTTTCTTTCCAGATTTTCCGGAGATGGCTGGTACAAGCGGATCTGACATTCCTGAAGCGCTCGAAAATGCCTCTGATTACTTAGGTATTCTTTTGGCGGCTGAGATAGAAGAAGACCGAACATTACCTGAACCATCTCTTATCAGTTCATTGTCACTTATAGAAAATAACCCTTTTAAAAGTGACTCTGAGTTCATATTAGAATATGATGCTGAAAAATCATTTATTTCAATGGTCTCTGTAGATCTAACAGAATATTTAGGCACAGAGGAACCTGTAAAAAAGACGTTAACGATCCCAAAATGGGCAGATAAGTTAGGTAAAGAAATGCATCTAAATTTTTCAAAGACATTGACTGAAGCCATTGTTCGTGAAAAACTAGGTGCTTAACTTTAAAAGAGAAACTATCATCTTTCTTTTAAATAAAATAGGTTATAAATCATAAACAGATGATTTGCACACTTTTCTGAAATCCTTTAGGCTAGAATCAAGCGATAAGAAAGGAAGAGGAAAAATGGCAAAAAAAATTGCAGCAATCGTAACTGATTTAGTCGAAGATATTGAGTTGACTTCACCAAAAGAAGCATTGGAAAATGCGGGGAATGAAGTGACAACGATTGGTTTTGAAGCAAACCAAACGATCAAAGGCAAAAAAGGTGGCGAGTTCACGATCGATCGCAGCATTGATGAAGTTTCTCCTGAAGATTTCGATGCGCTCTTGATCCCTGGAGGATTCTCACCGGATCAATTACGTAAGGATCAACGTTTTGTTGATTTCGTTACTTACTTCTTGAAAAATGACCAACCGTTATTTGCTATCTGTCATGGCCCACAATTGTTTATCCAAACCGGTCTAACAGAAGGTAGAACAATGACTGCTTACGATACTGTTCGTCCAGATGTGGCTTACGCTGGCGCCAATGTCAAAGATGAAGCAGTGGTGATCGATAATCAATTAGTTACTAGCCGTACACCAGATGACTTGCCTGAATTCAACAAAGCAATTGTTGAGATCTTGGGTTAAACGACTGAACACTTTGTAGCGTTGCAAGTCAAAATAGTGATACGAGGAATAAAGAATTTTAGAATGATTTGGGACAGAAAGAATGCAAATACATTCTTTCTGTCTTTTTAACTGAAAAAGAAATTTATAATTAAAATAAGATGCAACTAATCAACAGCTGATTTTTAAATTTTTTCAAAATTATTTAACCTAGATTCAAAATCATGATTCAATAAAATATGCGCCTGAGTTTGATTGTTTGCCAAGCCCAGACGCATGTTTCTGTTTTTAACTAAATTTTCGTCGTACCGCTTCCGATATGTGCTACATAAAACTCTGGCTCATATCCTACAACCTCTAAATAACGTGCATGGACATTTTCTTTAAAGGCGGGGATTTCCTCTTCTTTGACTAGAGCGATGGCACAGCCACCAAATCCTGCGCCTGTCATTCGTGCGCCTAATACACCAGGTTGCGCTTGTGCGGCATCTACAAGTGTATCTAATTCGATGCCTGTGACTTCGTAATCATGACGGAGTGAGTAATGAGAATCATTCAATAATAGACCGAAAGCTTCTAAGTTTCCTTGCTCTAATTCAGCTTTTGCTTTTAATGTTCGTTGATTTTCAGTGACGGCGTGACGTGCGCGACGGATCAAGGTATCATCGCCAATCAAGTCCGTATTCGCTTCGAAAGTCGCTTCATCTAATTCGCCTAAAGCTTTGATGTCCAGCTTCGTTTGTAGACGTTTCAAGGCTTCTTCACATTCGCTGCGACGTTCATTATATTTTGATTCCGCTAATTCACGTCGTTTATTCGTGTTCATGATAACCACGGCGTAGCCATCTAATTTAACTGGGACCATTTCATAGTGTAATGTATTCGTATCTAGCAAGATGGCATGGTCGATTTCTCCAAAACCGATCGCAAATTGATCCATGATCCCTGAATTGACACCAATGAATTCATTTTCTACTTTTTTTCCAGTTTGAACGAGTGTCAAGCGATCGATCGCTAAATCAAACAAATCTTCCAGAACAACCCCCACTAATAATTCTAACGAAGCACTGCTAGAAAGTCCGGCACCATTAGGGATCGTTCCTTCAATCACCAATTCAAAACCGCTCTCGATGGTATAGCCAGCTTCTTTTAGTTTCAAGATCATTCCTTTGACATAATTTGCCCAGTTGTCTTTTTTATCAAATGTCAGGTCATCAAGCGTGAATTCGATCACGCCGATTTCCTCAAAGTTTGTTGAGTAAACTAATACTTTGTTGTCTTCTCGACGTGCAGCAACGCCGTAAGTGCCATAAGTGATTGATGCAGGAAAAACGTGTCCACCGTTGTAGTCCGTGTGTTCACCGATCAAGTTGATTCGCCCAGGTGAAAAATAGTTTGTTGTTGGTTTTTCACCAAATAATTCATTGAATTTCGTTGTTAAATGTGCTGTTTTATTCATCTGTCTTGTTCCTCTCTTGCTTCAAGTTTGAATTCTGTAATCGTCTCAAATGGTGTTTCCGGTACCAAAGATATGTCGCCGAAAGAAGGGTAACGTTCTGCTCCTGGAGCGATTTGTGTTTCAAAAGTGATGCCGCCATGGTTCGCTAAACGTTGCCCGCGCATTTCAGGTGTATCTTCCCCAAAGTTGGCAGTGAAAATGACGATACTCGATGCATCCGTCCTGACACTGACTTTGATTGTTTCATCTGGACTTAAAAGAGAAGCGGCCGTTTTATCTAAGCCTGTGTCCTTTAAGAAGAACGGATGATCGATTCCATCAAATAATTCTTTTTGTGGAAAGTCACTGGTGAAAACAGTCGTTAGTTTTGTTGGTGTTTGAAAATCAAACGGTGTTCCAGTCACTTCTATTTGTTCACCTGTCGGAATGCTATCTGGTCGTAAAGCAGCAAAGGTTTGACTGTTGACCCACAAAGTATGGTCATCGATTGGTTGCGTCACATCACCACTCAAGTTGAAATAAACATGATTGGTTGGGTTGAATAGTGTCAATTGATCACTGACTGCTTTCGTTGTGACACGCCAAATATTATCTTCTGTAAGGGTATAGCGAACTTCTACGGATAAATTCCCTGGAAAACCACGCTCTTTGTCGGGACTAGTCGTGGTAAAGACCACAGTGGCTTCTTGTTCGCCATCAATGATTTCGTATTGCCAGATTTTTTCTTCAAAACTTGGCGTACTGCCATGTAAGGAGTGACCAGTTGCAGGATCGACAGGTAGTTGATACGTCTGGCCGTCGAGGGTGAATTTGCCTGCATCGATCCGCCCAGCAGTTCGTCCGATCGTTGCTCCGATAAAGGCATCTTTTTCGAGATACTCTTCTGCTGAATCAAAACCTAGAATCAACTCTCTACCCATGAATGTCAAACTGACGATCCGTGCGCCTGAATCGGTAACAGCGAGGGTCGTACCCTGTTGATTGGTTAAAGTAATCAAATGTGCAGATTGTCCAAATGTTTTTTTAGTAATGTCCATTTAAGTAGTCCTTTCTTGGTGCTGGATTAGTAGTTGGTGTAGGCGCAGTTTACGCCTAATCAAATTAACTATACCATTAAATGAAGCGTTTACAATGGGGCGTTTACTGTTTTTACCATTCAATCATATCAAAGAAGAGCACTTGCTTGAATGTATTTCTGTGAGCAGTATTTAACTTTTTGTTGCATCTATAGTAGAATAAAGAAAATACGAAAGAGGGTACGTCAATGGAAAAAGCGATTTTTTTGAAAAAAGAACATCAATCCATCTCACAAGAACTATACTTTGACTTTTGCGGTTTTTCTAAAACATTGCCCTTTCATTCATTTGGACCAGCTATTCGTCAAGATTATATTTTGCATATCGTGATGGAAGGAAAAGGAGTCTATCGCGTAAAAGATCAGCAATATCAATTAAAAAAAGGTGATCTTTTTTTGATTAGACCGGGTGATTCTACTTTTTATTTGGCGGATGGTGAAGATCCTTGGGTCTACTGTTGGATTTCCTTCGGTGGGGCAGTAGCCGATAAAATCATTCAACATTCTTTATTCAAAGATGATCAATACACGATGGTTTCTTCAGAAATTGCTAGATATGTGGAGATTATCTTGGCATGTATGAATTACTCGACAAAAAATCTAGTCGATGAGCTGCAATTAAATGCGTTGACGTATCAATTGCTCGCGCTCTTATTAGAAGATGGTGGCTATGTTCATTTAGGAGAACAAAAAAGTTATTCAGCCCTCGCTGTTGATGCGGTACAGTATATCGAAGAACATTACAGCGAGCGTTTGACTGTTGAGGAGATCGCAAAAAAATTATCCGTTAACCGAAGTCATCTCTCTCGTGTGTTCAAAAATCATATGGGGATCAGTATCAAAGAATATATGATTGGTGTTCGCATCAATCGGGCAGCGTTTCTCTTATCTCTGACGGAAGAATCCGTTGAAGCAATCGCTTATCAAGTCGGCTTCAATAGTTTGGTCGTATTTAGCCGCATGTTCAAGAAATTCACTGGTGAGACGGCGACAAACTATCGTAGACGAATGAATAACGAAAAGATCAAAGGAGTTTCCGCAGAACAATTAAAAAAGCAATTAGAAGAACAAGCCATCATTTCTTGGGCGACCTAAGACATAAAGGCATTGTTGACTGGGTTTTTCTTGGGATATGCTAGACTAGAAAACGGGAGGAAAAAGCTATGAAAACATTGATTATTGTCAGCCATCCGACAATTGACACATCGTTGAACCAACAGTTTTTTAAAGAAGCATCCAGCCAGCTATCGACTACTTGGCATCATCTAGAAGCTTGTTATCCAGATGGGGAAATTGATCTTCAAGCAGAACTTGCTTTATTGAAAGAGCATGACCGGATCATCTTCCAATTTCCTTTCTATTGGTATAGCGCGCCAGCCCATTTGAAAATGTGGCAAGACCAAGTGTTAGAAGCGGCAACAGCAGTCTTATCAGGTAAAGAATTAGGGATCGTCTTAACAACCGGCGTGAGTGAAAAAGAATACCAAGCAGGTGGGAAAGAAGAGTATACGATCTCGGAGTATTTGCGTCCGTATCAACGAATTGCCCATAAATTCCAGATGACCTTTTTGCCTCCGTTTGTTTTAGCACAGTTCATGTACTTAACTCAAGAACAACGGTTTGAACGCCTGATCAGTTATCAGCAATATCTCACATTAGTCGAAAAACCTTCACTGATCAATCGGATCGATTGGTTTATCGAACGATTTGCACAAAATGAACGCATCAAGGAAAAAGCACCGATGAAGCAGCAGATGATCGAAACGATGTTAGAAGAAGCCAAAGAAAATATTGAAGATCTGACATTTATACTACAAGAGATGAAAGGAAAGACCTTATAATGGATCAATGGTTGACAGAACAATTAGCCGAATTGAGTACGCAAGCGGATTATGAGGGCAAAGCCTTACTTCATGAAATGTCACGCTTATTTGTCGAAATCAATGAACGGATCGAGCAGTTGCAAGGAGAAATCGATGGAGAATCTTGGAATCATCAAAAATGGTGATTTTTCTTCAGTAATAACATAATAAAAAATGTTCATAACGCTTATTATTTGCTACAATGGAACTACAAGAAAGTTGGTAACGCTATTTTTTTACAGAAATAACAGGTGGTGAATGAAATGAATGAAGAAAATGAACAGCGTGGCAATGTTCGATCAGCTCGAAGACAACAACAGAAACAAGCATCACGCATGCGTATGATGAAAATCGGTGCCGCTGTTGCAGTAGTCTTACTACTGGTTGGTGCAGGTACTGGATTATATCTCCATAGTAGAAACAATGCCAGTGAAAACTCGGTAGCAAAGACGAGTGAAACGACGCAATCGTCCACAGCTTCAACTACTGCTTCATCTGAAACTGAAGCAACACAAGAAAGCAGCGAAGCAACAGAACCTTCAGGAGCTATTTCTGAACAACTACAAGCAGTCGTTGCAGATTATTCGAAGAAAATCGAAGATAAAACCCCAGTGTTGATCGAAGAATACCAAGCAGAGATCCAAAACAATCAAGACGGTGTCAATGGTCTTTCGGTCATTGCCAACCGAAAAGCAAGAGAACTTCAAGCCTTGTCGGATGAAGGAATCAGTAAATTAAGAGGGATGTACCAAGATGCTTCCAACAAGGAGGATATCGACCTAGATACCATGATCAATCAGCTATCTGCAAGTTATACGGCGCAGGTCGCTCGGATCTCCGACATTTATCTGCGAACAAGTGCGGAACTTCAAGCAGCGACACCTAGTAGCGAATCTTCTTCGGAAGAGACGACACCTTCGACGGAAGCGACACCAGAAACAACAGAAACGTCGGAGTCACAAGCCGATCAGTACACGGCACAGTCCACAGAAGATACGAGCAATCAAGCCAATCAAGCAGCTACAACCGTTGTACGTGAAGGCGAAGGTCCAAATCAAATTGCGCAACGGACGGGTGTGCCAGTTGAGACGATCTTGTCCTTGAATGGCATGACGATGGATGATTTCTTCTTTAACCCTGGTCAAGAATTACGTTTGAATTAGGAAGATCAAGAAGAAAGATTCAACTTCAATTGATTAGATGAAGTCACAAAAATGGTTCTTTTTGCCAATTTTTGTGGCTTTTTTGTTCTAAATACGTTTCGTTCTCCACTGGCTCATCATGAGTGGGTTGTGATTGGTTGTTTTTTTGTTAAGATAAAGAAGTGAATGTAACCCGTAAAGGAGAAGATCATGAAAAAACGAGAATTCATCGTCCAAGATTTATTGAGTAAGATCTATCAAGAAGAATTTAAAGATGGAAAATTACCGAATCAACGAAAACTAGCGGAAATCTATCATGTTTCTCGCTTTACGATCCAACAAGCGATCAAAAACCTGGAAGAAATCGGTATTGTCCGTGTCGTTCAAGGATCAGGTATCTTTATCCATGAAAAATGGGTCAAAAATCCCTTGATCTTCAATTCTTTGACACGTACCCCTTATGATCGGATCCATTCAAAAATGATCAGTTTAAACAAAGCACCAGCAACGGCGGATGAGCAAAAAATCTTTCAACTTGATGACGGCGCCGAAGTTTGGACATTTGAACGTATTCGAATCGTTGATTATAAAATCGAGCAGTTAGAAATGTCAAAAATGCCGGTAGCAATGTTTCCCGACTTATCCCAAGAAGTCATCGAACATTCCATCCAAAAGTACGTGGAACAAAAAGGCTATCGAATTTCTCACTATATCACGAGTTATGACCCAATCACGACTTCCAAAGAACAATCAAAAATATTGCTATGTAAACGCGGTACACCAGCCATGCAAATCACGAACCGAGCTATATTAGAAGATGGACAAGTCTATGAATACAGCAGTATCATTGCCATCGACTACTCTGTGACTTACATCCGCCCCTTTGACCGTGAGATCCATCGTTCGAGGATTGATTGAGGATTTGAGTAGTCTCAAAATAGCTTAAGGAAAAAACTTCTGTAAAAATGTAGCTTTTTTGAAAGTTAAGGAAGAAAACATTAAAGCGAATTAGTTGATAGTGCTTTCTTACAAATGCTTGATAAGTGAAGTAAGTTATATTATTTATAATAGAAAATATAAAACACAAAAAAATAACTTACAATAAGTATGAACCAAATAAGTCTTTCAACTATTTGAGCTATTGTTGATTGATTGTATGTAAAAATGATACCAAATTTATAGTTCCTGTTACTGCGTATAAAAATACTCTGTAAACCTAGAGAGAGCATGATAAGTAACTTCATGATCAGATTCGATAGCTGATAGGATTGATCGTTAGTTGTTAGGAAAAAAGTATACAAAGTTAAAAGTTGTAACAACCAAATAACTTGAACAAGTTTTCTCGCAGCTTGGGTTTTATTCGACATAGATGTTTATCCTCCTTAAAATTATTATTGTGATTTAAGTTGATTATATGCCTTTTTTAAGTCAATATTCAATAAGTGTTTAATGAGAATGTGGCATTAAATAAAAGATTAAGAAGGTCTGAGAAACTCTATTGATTTATTTTTGTATTAGTATCTTTTACGTTATAAAATTAAATTTTACATAATAAAATTTGCTGTGTGAGGAGTGATAAATGATGATTAATGTAAAAGCTCGTAAAGTAGGGAATTCTATCTCTATTTCAATTCCTAAACAGTATCAGGTTAAAGCTGGATCAAAATATGTCGTATATAAATCTAAGAATGGAGGATTAATATTCACACCAAAAATAGAAAATCCATTTTTATTGGATGAACCATTTCAAAAGGATGAAGATGAGGGATGGCAAACAATAGCAAAAGAGGAGATTGGGAAAAATGTATGAACCTCAACAAGGTGATTTGATCTGACTTAATTCTACGCCTTCTTTTAGCAGGGAAATAAGAGGGAAGCAGCCAGCTTTAGTTGTTTCCTCAAATGCTTACAATAAAAAAACGAACTATATTATTGTCTGTCCGGTAATGACTGGGGGAACAACTTTTCTGGGTATGTTTCTTTGAATGATTACAAGATACGTGGAAGAGTGAACGCTACACAAATTCATAGTTTTGATACTGACCGGATTATTAGTAAAGAATTTATTGATCGTCTAAGAGGAGACGATTTTCTTCAAGTCAAACAGATTTTAGATTATTCTTTAGAAACTGATTTTTGAAAACTATGTTTTACATAAAAAGCTACTAAGGTTTACACGTGTATTCATTATTATAATAATAGGAATACAGCGGAACCAAAAAAAGCTATCCTTACATATTTCGTGTAAGGATAGCTTTTTTTTGGAATTACGGTGTCACGATCGTGCCGTCTGGTGTACGGCTTTGTGTCCATTCGTGTGGACGATAGACAACTGGAAATTCTGCCGCCTGTTCTTCATTGAATGTGACACCGATCCCACTTTGTTCGATCGGATAGAAAAAGCCTTTTTTTGGTGTGGGGATATTTCCGAAAAGTTGTTTCGTATTTTCAGGAACATCGATGTTTTCTTGGATCGCCGCATTGTGCAAATGGATGTTCAAATGCGTATTCACTGCTAAGCCGATCGGTGTGATATCAGATGGCGTATGCCAAGCGATTCGTATCCCCATCGCTTCGCAAAAGTGTGCCAATTTCAAGGCAGGCGTGATCCCGCCGATTTGTGAGACATGGGCACGCATATAGTCGATTTGACGATTGCGAACTAATTCTTTCCATTCCATTGGATTATTGAACAATTCTCCAGTAGCAATCGGGGTCGTTGATTGACTTCGTAATTGAGCCAACCATTCATTTTGGTTTGGCGGTAGAATATCTTCTAAAAAGAAAAGATTGTACTTTTCTGTTTTTTTTGCAAAACGGATCGCTTGGTTAGGATGCAAGCGTTCGTGAACATCGTGTAACATTTGGAAACGATCGCCATATTTGTTTTGGATATGTTCAAACATGGATAGCGTAGTGGACATGTATTCTTCTTGATCGAAATAAGAGCCAGCAAGTGGTTGTTCAGGTGTTGCTAAATTCGTTGGATTTCCCCCATAAAAACCTAATTGACAACGAATATAACGATACCTTTGTGCGAGAAATGTTTCGATTTCACGATCGAGGTCCTCTAGATTAGCTGCGACAGCATGCGTATACGCAGGAATTGCTGTTCGAGCTTTTCCGCCGAATAACTGATACAATGGCATATCAGCGATTTTCCCTTTGATATCCCAGAGCGCCATATCGACACCTGAAATGGCGTTATTTGTGATTGGCCCATTCCGCCAGTAAGAATTGACATTCATGACTTGCCAAAGGTCTTCGATTTGATTCGCATCGCGTCCAATCAGTAAAGGTTTTAAGTATTCTTCAACTACGGTCTGGACAGCCAAAGGACGAAATTGGAAAGTGCCGCAACCGAAGCCGGTCACGCCTTTATCTGTTTCAACTTTTACGACTAACAAGTTGTGACGATCTGGTTTGATTGCGTAACTTTTTATATTTGTAATGATCGTTGGTGTCATTTTTTTCACTCCAATATACATAAATATGAATCATGTGCATCCTCATTGAAACATGGGGAAGAACATCCTGTCAATTTGGTCTAATAAAAACATCTAAACCGACTAAAAATCAGTCCAATTTTACGTTAGTATTTTTATAAACGTTGATATTAAAGCTTTTTCGTTGGTTATTTACTAAAAAGGACTGGTTTTACAAGTGGCGTTCCACATGCTACTATTTGGGTGAAAGCGGAAACAAGAATCATTGTTTGATGAGAATAAGGGGGAGAACATGTGAAGCATGAAGAAATAGCAAAACAAATCATACAACATGTGGGTGGAGCAAGTAATATCAACAACGCTTGGCATTGTATGACAAGATTACGGTTTGATTTAAAAGATGAGAAAAAAGTGGATTATGCTGCGTTGGAAAAAACACCGAAAGTGGTGGGGACAAAATATCAAAGTGAACAACTGCAAGTCGTGATCGGTACAGAAGTCGCTGACTATTTTGCACCAATTGCGAAAGAATTAGGGTTAGATGAAACAAGTGAACGAAGTGAAGGAGAGAAAAAAGGCGTCGTATCCTTATTTATGGATACTGTTTCCGGTGTATTTGGTCCGATCGTACCAGCAATTGCTGGGGCAGGAATGATCAAGGGTTTGATGGCCGGTTTAGTGGCATTGAATGTCATTTCGAACCAGACGGATACGTATTTGATCATTGATATGATTGCGAGTGGCGTATTTACTTTCTTGCCATTTTTCGTTGCTGCTTCTGCCGCTCGGATCTTCAAAACGAATCCATATTTAGCGATTGCGATCGCTGCAACTTTACAATTTCCCACCATGACGACAGCGGTTGCTGAAGGTTCGATCTCTGCTTTCCAACTGTTTGGTCTCATTCCAGTTCCTGTCTTTAATTATGCAGGAACAGTTATCCCGATCATTTTTGCGGTATTGGCACTCAGCTACATTTATCGTTGGGTGGATAAGTTGTTGCCACAAGTGTTACGAACGGTTTTCACACCAACCATTTCCCTGTTTGTTGCAGGATTGTTGACACTCACAGTGATCGGCCCGATCAGTATTCATTTAGGTAACCTCTTAGCAGCTGGTGTGGCATGGTTATTCTCAATCTCACCAGTGTTAGCTGGTATCGTGGTCGGTGCGATCCGTCCAATTGCAATCTTTACTGGGTTGCATCATGCGATGACCCCAATTGCCTTACAAAATTTTGCGAATCAAGGCTATGACATGTTGATGCCGATGATGTTCATGGCGAACATGGCGATCACTGGTGCGACAGCTGCAATTTATCTCAAGGTAAAATCAAAAGAAGAAAAGTCATTGGTACTATCTTCTGCTGTTTCTGGTCTATTAGGAATCACTGAACCAGCGCTATTTGGGATCTTATCAAAATACAAGAAGGCGTTTATGGCGGCTACAATCGGTAGCTCGATCGCTTCAGCGTTAATCAGTTTCTTCGGTGTTCGGATCTACGGCTATATTTTATCAAGTATTTTTAGCTTACCAGCTTATATCGGTCAGTATTTTGTTTTTGCGGTATTTGGGATAGTGATCGCTTTGGTTTCCTCATTCGCCATCACTTATTTCTTAGTACCAAACGAACAAGCTGAAGATACTGAGTACACGAACGAAGTGAATCTACACGCTGTAGCTAAAGGAGAATATATTCCTTTAGAAGATGTGCCTGATGAAGTTTTTTCAACGAAAATGATGGGGGATGGTTTTGCAATCGAGTCAATCGATGGCGCCATCTTTGCACCGGTCAGCGGAAAAGTCACTACGATTTTCCCTTCCAAACATGCGTTAGGAATTAAAACTAGTAATGGCGTCGAAGTATTAGTCCATATGGGAATTGATACTGTCAACTTGAATGGGGCAGGATTCGATGTACTTGTAAAGGTCGGTGATCAGGTAACCGTTGACACTAAAATTGCTCAAATGGATTTGCCTTATATCCATAGTCAAGGGAAAAAGAGCATGGTCATCGTTGTGATCACGAACATGGATCGTGTGTCGAAATTCTCCGGGGAACGAAACCTAGAAGGGCAGCACCAAGCTGGAGCGCTCTTGGAACGTGCCTTGTTGAATGGGTAAAATGAAAATAGCATGATCAAGAGAACATACGCCATCTTCAAAGATTGGCGTATGTTTTTTGTTGGTAACCTTATTTTTTTGTTTATTTAGTTATCTATATTTTTGTTTAAAGTTATTTAATTTATCGGGTGAAACATGAATAGATTTTATGCGATTCCATGATTTGCTAGGTGTTAGGGGACTTTGATAATACTGGTTTATCAGCTGGTTTTCATTGTTTTATGAGGGCTAGTGGTTTTTAATGCAGTGGGGAATGGTATGGTGGATAGGCGAAAGAGGGGAAATATAAAAAAGATTCATTCAGTGTGTGGAATTCTTCGGGTTGTTTTATTTGATGTTTTTTTTTAAATAAATTATCCTTATTTTAAGAAGCGGTAAGCGCTTTCTATGTAAGCTTAGTAGGCGATAGATATGACTGATTTAGCTGGAGGAATCACTATTCCAGACGCACCAACGATTACTGATGAACACAAGAAGCTGGTAGAAGAAGCACGCAAAACGTTAGATGACAGTAGTGAGGCTATACCATTTGCGCTATTAGGAACACAAGTAGTTGCTGGGACAAACTATTGGATCTTGTGCAAAGTCAACATGTTTGGGCCCACACAGAGCAAAAAATTAGTGACTTACAAAATCAACAAAAATCCACAAGATGAAGTGACGCTTTTGGAAGCGGAAACATTCGAGTTTTTGATTGACCCAACTTTTTAAAATACTTCCCCACTTTCCCATACGGTCGATAAGAGAAGATGTTCATTCTACTATCAACTATATGGGATTTTTATTATCTCAAGAACTGTCTTTACTGTGATAGAAAAACCATCTTTCCATCATTTACAGAATCAATCCGCTATATCCGTTGAAAGATCAGCAACGACTTCATAATAATGATCGCCCCAATCGCAGATATGTTGGACGATCGTTGAGAGTTCGCGCCCGATCTCGGTCAATTGATACTCTACTTTTGGCGGGACTACGGGATAGACTTTACGTGTGAGTAAATGATCGCTTTCTAATTCTCTTAATTGGCGAATCAACATTCGCTGGTTGATGTCTGGTAACATTTTTTCAATCTCACTTAATCGTAAAATCGGTTGTTGTAAAAAACATCAAATCAAGACGATCTTGTATTTTCCACTCAGGACGTGCATGGCTAAATCTTTCGTATTGGTAAACTCTTTTTCATGGTATTGATACATAAAGAACCTCACTTTGATTTATTTATTCGACAGCAATAGTTGCTATTATACAAATCTTACCAATGGAAGTAAAGAAATTGAGGATACTGACAAGTTTGTCAGTTTTGTTTCTCAACACAGCCTATGATACGATGAAGTGGAAAGATTGCGGTTTCGCTCGCTAACTAAGAACCAGACGAGCGGAATAAGAAAGAAGGAAGAAAAATGAAAAGTAGAGCTGCCGTAGCATTTGAACCAGGAAAACCGTTAGAAATCGTTGAAATCGATGTTGCTGATCCGAAACCGACGGAAGTCATGGTAAAAATTTTGTACACTTCTGTCTGTCATACAGATGCGTTTACCTTATCAGGGGAAGATCCAGAAGGAGTTTTTCCTGCGGTCTTAGGTCATGAAGGCGCCGGTATCGTTGTCAAAGTTGGTGATGACGTGTCATCTGTTGAAGTGGGGGACCATGTGATTCCGTTGTATACGCCAGAATGTGGAAAGTGTGAGTTTTGCTTGTCAGGAAAAACCAATCTATGCTCTGCTGTCCGTGAAACGCAGGGAAAAGGTCTAATGCCAGATGGTACGACACGTTTTTCTTACAAAGGCGAGCCGATTTATCACTATATGGGTACGAGTACGTTTAGTGAGTATACTGTCGTCAATGAAATCAATTTGGTGAAAATCACAGAGGATGCTCCTCTAGATACCGTTCCACTATTAGGGTGTGGCGTAACGACAGGGTTAGGTGCTGTTGACAACACGGCAAAAGTTGAAGAAGGTGCTGTCACAGCTGTTTTTGGACTAGGAGCGATTGGTTTAGCAGTAATCCAAGGCTTGAAAAAAGCTAATGCTAAACGAATCATTGCAATCGATATGAACCCTGAAAAATGGCCGTTAGCTAAAAAAATGGGCGCAACGGATTTTGTTGATCCTAAAACACACGATCGTCCAATCCAAGAAGTCATCGTAGAAATGACCCAAGGTGGCGTAGATTATAGTTTTGAGTGTATTGGCAATGTGGAAGTGATGCGTTCCGCGCTTGAAGCATGTCACAAAGGCTGGGGCGAAAGCATCATTATCGGTGTAGCCGGAGCTGGAAAAGAAATCCACACGCGTCCGTTCCAACTAGTGACTGGTCGTGTCTGGCGTGGTTCGGCTTTTGGCGGTGTCAAAGGGCGAAGCCAATTGCCAGGTATGGTGGAAGATTACTTGAACGGTGGAATTGATTTAGATTCATTCATCACCCATCGTTTAGATTTTACACAAATCAATGAATCACTTGAGCTGTTGCATCGTGGAGAATCCATTCGTACTATGCTCACTTATGGAGGTGATACTGATGGAACTACAGAAAATTGAAACACATCGGTCGTTTGGCGGGCAACAAATCAAATATCGTCACCTGTCAGAAACGCTACATTGTGAGATGACATTCAGCGTGTATCTACCAGAAACCACTGTTGAAAATCAAGAAATCCCACTCATTTGGTGGTTAGCTGGTTTAACAAGTACAGATGATAATTTTAGTATCAAAGGTGGATTCCAACGCTATGCAGCAGAACAGCAAATCGCCTTCGTCATGCCGGACACATCGCCTCGGGGGGATGTTGCTGACAGTGAAGATTGGGATCTCGGTCAAGGGGCTGGCTTTTACTTGAATGCAACACAAGAACCTTGGAAGAAAGACTTCCAAATGTACGACTACCTTACGAAAGAGCTGACTGAGATCATCTACTCCTTGATCCCAAATCTTTCTGGAAAAGAAAGTATCATGGGTCATTCCATGGGTGGGCATGGTTCGTTAGTGATCGGTCTGAAAAATCCAGCACGCTTTGCTTCGATCTCTGCTTTTGCACCAATTTCGAACCCCTCAAACGTACCATGGGGACAAAAAGCATTCACTGCTTATCTAGGTCCTGACCAAGCGACATGGAGTGAATGGGATGCCACTGAGCTGATCAAAAAAGAAACAACCAGTCAACCGCCTATCCTGATCACACAAGGGACGGCTGATCCATTCTACGAAGTCCAGCTCAATGAAGAAGCTTTTTTATCAGCAGCAGAATCAGTGAAACACGAAGTTTTCTACCGAAAAGAAGAAGGCTATGATCATAGCTACTTCACCATTGCTACATTTGTAGAACAACATATTGCTTTTCATGCGAGCTATTTGAAACAGTGAAAAGACCATTGTAAGAGATGGAATGTGAGTCAGACAAACGAGCAACTAACTGGAAAATCAGAGGAAGACAGAACGATGCAACTATAAGCAATAAGCAGTGAAACCTGAAATTTTTTTTGAGAGATACCTCTTTAGTTTGACTAGATCGTGCACAGAGCCACGAAAGCCAATTAGTGAAAGGAGTTCTGCCGGATACTAGTTTCAATTGTTTATAGCGGTGTAATTCTGTGAGTCAAAATTAAAAAATAAAATTAACAGGTTTACTTTTTAGAATAGATGTGTTAACTTAATTAAAGTTTCGGAGGATCCAAAGGGATTAGATAAGAATATTCTTATCTAATCCCTTTTTGTGTTCTTGCATTAAAAAATATTAGGAGGCGCATATGAAAAATCTATTCAAATATTTAACGATTACTTTGGGGCTGTGGATACTATCAATTAGTATCAATATGTTTTTTGGCCCACATTATATTGCTGCTGGAGGAACGAGTGGTCTAGGAATATTACTTGAATACCTTGTTCAAGTAAATCGTTCACTCGTCGTGCTAGCATTAAATTCAGTTATGTTGCTATTAGCAATCATTTATTTAGGTAAACAAGTATTTATGAAAGTTTTATATGGCAGCTTAGTTCTACCGTTATTGTTAACTTATGTACCTAAAATAATGTTTACTGAAAATAAAATTTTATCGATCGTTTTGGGGAGTCTAATTTTTTCTGTAGGTATGTCCATTGTTTATTCACAAAATTCTTCTAGTGGAGGAACGTCCATTCCACCGATAATTTTAAAAAAATATTTCAATATAAAACTCTCTACAGGCTTGTTTTTCATAGATGGTATAGTCATACTGCTAAATTGGAGTATTTTTGGTTTTGATCAATTTTTACTTGCCTTGACTTCAAATATTCTAGTTTTTCTAACGATGAACCTATTCTCTAAGATATCCTATAAATCTATTGAGAATAGACAAACTTCTTAGAGGTGGATAATTTAGTTATTCTTGGAGTTTAGGAGATACTGTAACGCTCTTTGACAATTTCTAGTGGATCACCGAAGCGTTCAGCGATTTTCGGAAGGCTCAATCCTTGCGCATATAGACGATTGAAGACACCTTGAATGCTTTCTGAAACTTCAACGATATGTTTATCGTAGTCGTAAAAACGAAACACTTTTTGTCCCCAGTCATAGGTCAATGTATCGTGGATCACTTCGATTTCTGAATCAGAAGTTGTAAGTAAAAAGCCTTTCCACTTGATTTTATTCATGATTTCATCTCCCTGAACTTGATCGAGCAACTATAGCATGAGAATTTTAGACTGTATTGTAAATACACGACATCTCACTTTGCTCACGACGTATCATCTAATCCAAAGGTTGTGCTTTGAACTCTTTACAAAGCTGGACAAATTCGAGTGGTGTAAAGCCGATATGTTTTTTTTAATCTTTGATCAAGTGAGACTGATCGTAGTAATGCAACGCAATTAACTTTTTTTCACTAGCGTGAGGATCGGTTAGTATTTTCAAGCAGTACTGAAAACGCAATGTAAGCAACATCAGTTGCGGTGAAATGCCATAATACTTCTTAAATAACTGTTGGCATTGCCGTGTGCCTACAACTAAATCCTGACACAAATCTTGAATTGTAGAAGCAGGGATTTGGCTAAATCGATCAATCAATTTGATAAACTGGTTTGGTGTATGTCCTTCAATCAATTGATGGAGGTAATCAATAAAATATTCTTTTTGTTGAGAATAGGATAGGGAGAAGAAATAGTCGAGGTTGAAAGGTATCTTAAACTCACTAATTGCTATAGAAATCATACTCTGTTTTACTGATACCTGAAAATTCGATGATTGCTTTTTGAAATCAATGAAAAGATCGATACACCCATCTGGAATGATCAAATCATTCACTTCGTAGGAATCCTGAGTCAAGGATTGGTGTTCCCATAGACAAATCACAAAGTCTTGTAATGAGGGAATGACAATTGCTGGATACTTGAAATATTTCTGATAGATTGGGTTGACGATATAGGGTACTTGAATTGGAGAATACATGGATCACCTACTTGTTTATGGTTCTGTTCCTTTCTATCAATTATAGCATGTTGATGAGATGTATCTGTCTATATCACTAAAGTAAGTACGCAATTGGGATTGTCGGTGATAGTGTCAGCGTATCTAGGCGAAATGAAAAAAGGCGTTGGATTGCTATTTGTCGCTAAATAGGATGCTGGTGTGAAAAAATCAAAGAGATAAGCAGAGATCTGTTAATTGGTAGAGGGGTAAATGAGTGGATTGGCTAAGGGAAAAAATATGTATGCTCAAGCTAGACAGTAAAAACCTAGGATAGATACCACAGTGATCGCTGGTTCTTATCCTAGGTTTTTGACTATTCTGACTGGTTATAAGGTTACGCATTTACCGTTCTGATTTCTCATCTTCTATTCCATAGGTAAGTGATTGTTAAAGTGAATAAAATAGTCGTTGTTAATGTTAACAGTATTGGTGAAAGAGAAAACTCTCCACGTTGATCCCAATAAATTATTTAATTGGATATGAACAAAATATTCAACATGTATTTCTTCTACGTATTATCTGACGAAGGAGAAAGACATGTTTTTTTATTTATTGGATTTGTTTTGTAGGATACTAGAGCAAGGAAGACAAAAAACGATAATAGCAAATGGATTTTAAGGGAGATCAAGAACTTGAGTTTATGGATAATAAGCAAGAATACATGAACAAATTGTTATAAATAAGTTGGTTCTATGTAAGGTGTATCAGCTTTTTTGGATCATACATGGTTAATAACTAATAAGATTGGTCAGTTAGCAAAAATACTCCTTTTTATTTAAAGAATGACTTTGTTGGTAATGCTGTTTATAACAGTAGGGTTCATTTGGAATCCTGAAAAAAATATAAAAATGGGTACAAATGATCATTTAGAAAGCGTTGTGTAACTATTGAATAAATCATAACTACCATAAGGTTAAGAAGCAAAATAGAACGTTAAAATCTGTCACTTTTACGTTCGTTTTTTCTTTCAAGGAGAAACAATATAGTTTATCATTCCGATTGGTTGTGTTATTTATATGTAAGTATAAAGAAAAGTGTTCATTTAAAAAATGAGGTGGAAAATTGAAAGACTTACAATTGGCATTTATCAGTAATCGAACGACGAGTCGTTTGTTTCGAATATTGAGTATGATTGAACGAAGACGATTGTTTACGATTGGAGAATTGGCCGAAAAACTGCAAGTGACAGAACGAACGATTGCCAATGATATCAAGTACATCAAAGACTATTTTGATGATTGTATCAGTTTAGATTCAGGAAATAGTGGAATCTTTTTTGAAGAAAAAAAAGCTTCGATGTATCAAGAAAAAAAGCAGAAATTACTTGAGAATGAGTGTCTATTTGAAATCATCGGGAATATTTTTTTAGGAGAATTATCAACAATCGATGAACTTGCCCATCACTATCATTTTTCAGAGAGTACCTTTCGCCGGCTATTGAATCGAACAACCACAGTATTGAAGAGCTATGGACTGCAGTGGGCATCCAACCCGTTGTCGATTGAAGGAAGAGAAGCTAATTTGCGAAAATTCTTCAAAGATTTTTATTATGAAGGAGTAGAAACGCCCTATACGCTTGTTCCTGATATTGAATTACATGAATTGGTTTTAAAAAAATTAAGCAATAAATTGGGCCAAGATGAGGTTGGATCTGGAACTACGCCAGCAGCCTTTTATTATACTTTTTATATCGCAATCAAACGTGCGGGACTGGGTTTTTCTATAGAGATTCCAAGAAAATTAGCGAAATTAGCATACAAAGCAAAGAATTTTTCTCTCCTTCATTCTTTGAAAGATGACATCAAGAAACTTTATAAGGTCGAATTATCAAAAGAAGAATTCGCTTGGATTTATTTAGTCACTGTCTGTAAACGTACCCTAGATCATGAAGAATCAGAGAAAAAGTTTTATAAAGATTTTCATGAAGGCACAGAAATTTCTCAACTCACGAATCGATATTTAAAGGAATTTGATTTCCCTAAAAATATTGATCAAAAAATCACAACATTCTTACGCTCGTTTTTTCTATCTAGAAAAATAAATGATTTGTTATCACCTGTCTTAAATAAAGAGGCGATAGAGATAAAAAAAGCAGTCATACGCTCAGATAATGAGAATTATCAGCGGAATTTAGGTTTTTTTAAAAAAGAAAGGAAAAGCTACTCTATTTCTTCAAAATACATGGAAGATATAAGTGTGAGTTTAACGATTTATAGTAATTTGATTTTCGATTTTTATTTACCAAGTAAAACAATTTACTTTCTTCTGGAAGGGGATCATTTTGTTTGTCAACAAATTATAACTCGTGTACGTCAACAATTTGGGAGTAAACATACATTAGTTTTTTTACCGCTTTATTATCTAGCAGAAGAAGTATTGAACGCCGCACATATTGATTTAATTGTGACAAACTACAATCGCTATCTTTTAGATTACATCATTGAGAGCGATTTTCTTTTGTTAAAAGCTGTTCCAGATGAACATGATTGGCAACGATTAGAAAGAAAAATAAATCCTTATCGTAAAAACTATAATTAATATTTTTCCACAGTTGCTAATAAAAATAGCGACTGTTTTTTTTCATTTATTTCAGACGTTAATGAAATAGATGATTTTATTTCATTAAAAAATCAATGTAATCTTAGTGAAGTAATAAACATGCAAGTTGACTTACAGAATTTTTGAAAGAGAGTTATCTTCGAGCCAATAAAAAATGACAGTTGATAAAAAGAATGTCTAAACTTTGTTCGCTATAAGTTTCTAATAAGAATAATACAGTAGGTCAAATACTAGGAGGAGTGGTATGAACATAAATACAATTAGCCGAATCGTTGGAAAGTTATTATTGATCATGGTTTTGCTTTTACCCCAGCTCCCATTTCAACTAACCTATGCACATGATTATTCAAGCTCTTCTGATAATCATGAAGTAGCAGCAATTACGGAATATCCAGAAAAGCAAGAAGAATCGGGAAAAAAAGAAAGTGAAGAGGTAAGTAATCGTGCTACTGAATATCGTTTAGAATTAGTTGCAAGCCCACTAGCTGGTGGTAATCCTAGACGAACTGATTCGTCAGGATCGAATGTGGTATGGCTCCAGGTAGGACAGAGCATGGGTAATATGCACGCGTTCCCCAATCCCGGTTACCGATTTTTACGCTGGGAAGTCGTTTCAGGTCCAATATTCATATTTAGTCCAAATATCCCAGATCTTGCTGTAAGCCAAAGTGAAGCTGGAAACTCTGTGATTCGTGCAGTCTATGAATCGGTTCCAGGTGGGAATATTACTGTAAAGCATGAAGATGAGGAAGGAAATCAATTAGCTAATCCTAGCGTGCTGACTGGATTAGTTGATCAAACCTACACAACCGAAGCGTTAAGCATTAGTGGTTGGCAATTGAGTAAGACTCCCGAAAATGCCTCTGGGACTTTTAGAGTAGAAGAACAAACGGTTGTCTATACTTATGAGCCTGAACAGAATCTATGGGGAACGGTCCCTTGGTCGTATGAGGAAGGAACGGAAACAATCACATTATATGGTGGGGAAGCTGGCGAAGTAGCAGATGCTCCATGGAAAACCTACTCTTCGGTCAAACAAATTATTGTGGAAGATCAAGTGATACTACCAGAAAATTCAGAGAGGCTGTTTTCAAGCTTACGAAATCTGGAAGTAATTGAGAATATTGATAGATTGAATGTTTCAAATGTCGAAAACATGATGAATATGTTTTCCAATGCGTCAAGTCTAAGAGAATTAGATTTACTTAATTGGGATACATCAAATGTAATAAATATGAGCGGGATGTTCAGTTTCACAACTTCTTTGATTGAGTTAGATTTGAATAATTGGAACATGTCGAATGTAACCGATATAAGCTATATGTTCAATGGTACTTCCTCGTTGAAAACGTTACATGTGTGTGATTGGGATACGTCGAATGTCACAACTATGAGTGGCATGTTTCAAAATGCAAATTCCTTAATCGAATTGGATATAAGTAGCTGGAATACATCTAAGGTAACTAATACGAGCTTCATGTTCCAATCTGCAAACTCAATCACAGAACTAGATTTAGGAAATTGGAATACCTCAGCTTTATTTTCTACTATGTTTATGTTCAATGGTGCAAATTCTTTAACAAAATTAGATATCAGTAATTGGAATACAGCAAGCTTAAGTTTAGTTGTAGCTATGTTTAATAATACATCTTTAAAGACAATCGTTCTGGGAGAAAAAACGGTTTTCCCACCCACGTCATCAGCTGGTTCGACAAATTTGCCACAGATTGAAATAACTGATCAATATACAGGACGGTGGGTTTTAGAAGAAAGTTTAACGAGCGGAACTGGGGTTATCGCCTTTGAAAACTCAACCGAGTTTATGAATAACTATGATGGCACTTATCCAGGTACGTATATCTGGGAGCCAGTTCCTCCTGAACAACTCATTGCCAAATTTGACCCTGTGAGTGACCAATCTGTAGCGATTCATGGTCATGCCACAGAATCAGTTGACCATTTGACGATTACCTATAAAAACACAGAAGGAAGTACAGTAGTTCTTGAAAAAGATTCTCCTCGCATCGTCTGGGGAGAGTATCAAGATACCCAGGAGAAGGTTCGCTCGTTCCAAATCAATTTGACAGAAAATGAACGGCTTGAAACGGGGTCAACGGTCGAAATCAAACTATCCAAACCTTCAGGAGACACAACTGGTGATGTAGCAGAAGAGCAAACAGTCATCAAAGGGATTGATTATCGGAGCAATAACTTTACGTTAGATCGTTCTAAGCTCAATGAGTTAGCTACTGTCGAAGCATTACATGCGCTTATTCTTCAAGAAAGTCGTGCACAAGCAAAAAATATCTTATCTGAAGAAGACATGACCAATGATTTTCGCATCGTTGAGACCGATCTTTCGTTAGATAGCGAAGAAGACGGAAGTTACTACGCGATTCTTGAAGTCGGCAATAAAGCGTATCAAATGACGATTGATATTGATCTTACCTCCAAAGTTGAACATTTAAGGGTAACGATCCCTGTCAAAATGATTTTTGAATCATTGTATGACGAAGAAGAATCAAACCGCCAGTTTGAGAGCCAAACCTATGAGATCCACAACCAATCTTCGGTAGCTATTGATACGTATATCAACCAAGTTGCTATTGATGATTCTGCTGGAATCGTTCTTTTAAAAAAAGGGGAAGATCCACTGGATTATGCAGAAAGTGCAGTGGAAGATCCTAGTTATGAGGATATTACGAAGCCACTGTTGCGCTTGCATCTCCAAACGCAGGAGACAAAAAAACAGTTATACGCAACGATGCCAGAGCAACATTTGATTCGTTTATCTGAAGGAGATCGTACCCCCCTTTCCTTATCGGGAGAATTTTATGGGAATTATCCACGGTGGATTGATCATCCTGAACTTGAGCAAGGGGGCTATTACGAGAGCACACTTGTACCTAATTACCGAATCGTGTTACGATTCGTCCCACGAATTTAAAGAAAAAAATAGTTAACAAGGAGGTGAAGCCATTGGAGGAAACGAACCAAGCACAAAATAAGAATAAGCGTAAATGGCTCTTGTGGTTTTTGCTATTTTCGTTGATTGCCGGTGGTCTTGCCTATTATTTCAATCAATCAAAAGATCAGGTTCCATTGATCAGTGCGGATCTTTTACCAGCAGTTGGTGATGCCTCTGATCAACGCTTGGCGAAACGTGCGCAAGAAGTAGCCGATGCCAATTATTTTACATTACAAATCAATCCAGAAGCCGTCTTTGAGAACGGACAGAGTGAAGGCTCGATCGAGATTGTCAATCCTGGGACGAATGTTTATCCGATCGCAGTTGATATTTCTTTACTCTCTACTGGAGAGTTGATTTATTCTTCGGGTGCCATCCATCCAAACCAATTCGTAGAGAATGTAAAATTGGAAAAACAATTAACTAAAGGAGAGTATCCTGCTAAAGCCACCGTTAATATTTATGATCCTGAAACGAAAGAAAAACAAGGGGTCACTGAGGCGGAAGTAATGATTATCGTTAAAAACTAAAAAAAAAGAAAATGAGGGAATTTAGATGAAAAAAATAGTAGCAGCACTTATAAGTACAGCAACAATCGCAGGGATTATGGCAACTGGGACAATCGCTAGAGCGGAGCAAGTGATTGACGGGCGTGAAGGAGAGACGTCAGGAGACGTTCTTGTACGGGGGATCATCGGTGAATTCGATAATACGACACCTGGACCAAATCCTGAGGATTTGGATCAATGGATCAATGTGACGATTCCAACAACCGCCTTATTTTACACAACAAAAGCCTCAAATCATACCACAATTACGTCACCTGAACACACGATTACGAATAATTCTGCTGTTGGCGTGATTGCTTCCGTTTCTGGCGTAGATACACCAACGAATATGGCTGAAGTAGACTCATTGAAAGTGAATACGATTGATTTGTTTGAAGATGGCAAGCCAACAGAAACGGTAGCTGAACTTTTCAGACTCCAAGGAAATCAAGGGACGAATGAAGGAAAATTTACTTTCACTGGTAAAGTCACGCCGGTCAATGCCTCAGCAGAGTTAAACCCAACATTTAAATTAGTTTTGAGTTTCTCTCCTAATGTAGCATAAAAAAGAATCACTTAAATCCCAAAAAGAAGGGATCAATCGTATGCAAAGAAGAATGAAGTTGTTCTATATCACGGGACTATTCTTTATTATCGCTAATGGATTGCTTACTGAGGTAGTTGGTGCAGATACGACAACGGGACAAATCACTGTCACTGGACGAATTGGAGAAGACACTAGCACAGAAAAAAGTATAACGATCAATGGATCACATGGAAACGAGGACAAGAAGCACACCCTTGTCGCTGATATTTCCGAACTAAAACAAGGGAAGCTACCAAAAACAAACGCTTTGAGCGGTCAGCGTTTCTTGTGGCTTGGCTATTTACTCGTTACCGCCTGGCTTGTTATTTCGACTAGAAAGAATCATCGCTCAGGTAACAAACGTCCGAAAAAGAATAGTTACTAAAAACAAAATAATAAAGAAGAAACAAACCAATAGGTCTCCGTCATTGAAAGGGGCTTATTGGTTTGTTCGTTTCATGGTGGATGTATATGCCGAATGAGCACAACTTCTAGTTGTAAAAACAGAAAAATTCTTGCTTTGCAGAAAAAACATTTTTGATATTCCATTTTGCTTTCAGGTATGATCGCTTTATAAAAGGAAGGCGTGTTAGATATGAAAAAAATTATGCAGCTCAATTTGGTATTTTTTTTAGGAGGAATAATAGGCTTACTCTTTGTACGTTCAACAACAAGTGAAGCGACAATGCATGATTTCCAAACAAATCTTGGAATCGGAGTGAAAGAATCGGTCAATGGGATTTTACTGGAAGATGGTGAATCATTAGCCGATAACGTCCATCATTTTATCAGTGAAGATGGGGCGTACTATGTCGTAAACAAGGAAAATCGTAAAACAGTGGAGGTAAGAACGTGGTACCAATTTCGAAATGCTATCAATGATCAAAATGTCAGCGTTATCAATGTGTCAGCTAGCTTCAATACGACCTTTCATTCGTTGGATACGATTGATCGCCCATTGACGATCAATTTTATCAATGCTGCTCGTATAGATTTAGAAAATAATCATGCACTCAAGCTGGCAAAGCATTCTACTTTAGAAATCAAAGCGAACGCCAAGTCGCCTATATTTGTTAGTCAAAATCAATTAAAGCAACCATTTATCCAAAGTTCTTATGGGAGTACGATTCGTCTAGAAGGTGAGGTGGTCATCGGAGATGGTTCAACTGAACTGAGAGAGCAACCTTTTATTCGAACAGAAGGATTGATCGAGGTTCCGTCTGGCTCCAATGTAAGGATATATGAAGCAATCGAAGCAAATGATTTATTTGTGATCAACTATGGTCGTTTAGAATTACGCGCACATGAAATCACCCCCATAAAAATGGGGATCAATGGGACGATTAGAGTCGGTGAATTTTCTTCGTTAAAAGTGACGCATGGGGGGAGTCATTCAGTGATCAAAATGACTGGCGGGGAGATTTTTTTTGATAATCCGTACAGTATACATTTAAAACAGACTGGCTTCGGTGGGCTTGTCGCTCCATTGATCGATTCTTCTGCCGTACTCATGGAAATCAATGCCGTGAGAAACGCTTTTTGGGAGAATTATAATATGAGTTTTCGTCCCACCCATGTTTGGAATAGTCAATTACAGACACGACTGGGTGGCCCCCATGGTTCGCAAGTTCTTCGTTCAAATTCAGTTAGTTTTGAAAATCATTTTTTAGGATTTGATTCTTATCGAGAATATACTGCTGGAATGGAGATGCCATTATTTCCTGATACATTCCCGGAGTAACATGATTGAAGTAGAAATCACAACAGCTTTTGAAGAACCTTGAAAGAATCAATTAAAAAATTTCGTATAGTTACGAAAAAACACTTTTGATTCAATGTGAGTTCTTCGTTAATCTTAAATTATCAAATGAATGGAGGAAAGAAAATGAAACGAATGACTCTGATGAGTACCTTATTATTAAGTGGTATGCTCCTTGCTGGCCCAATTTCAGTAACGAATGTCGCTGCAAGTGAAATCGTACCAGAAGCACAATTATTGACAGAAGGCGAAACTGCTGGTGGTGTTTTTCTGAAAGATGGGGAAACATTATCAATGTATGGGGAAACATTTACAAATGATGAAGACGTGGAATTTTTTGTAGATGATCAAAATCGCACAACTGCATCCGTAAGAACATGGTCTGGATTTAGAAGTGCCATCAATAATTCAAATGTGTCAGTAATCAATGTCACTTCAAGTTTCAATAGCGCTTTAACTAGTCTAAACACAGTCAATCGAGCGGTGACAATCAATTTCCTCAATAATTCGACTATCAATATGAATAATAATCATTCCCTACATGTAGGGTTTGGTGGACATGTTCATTTTAACTCTAGCTCGAATCGACCAATTGTTACAAACGGAAACCAAGTCAGACAACCATTTATACAAGGTGTCTCTGGTTCAACAGTAAGTTTTTCTGGGAATACGTTGGTTGTTGGGAATGAACAAACAAGACAGAGACAACAACCATTTATCCGAACAGATGGTCTAGTGCAAATCGACTCTGGCTCCCAAGTGATCATGAATGAAGCCATCGTGGCGAATCAATTGAATGTGATCAACAATGGTAGTTTGACTGTCAATTCGAATATTTTATCACCTGTACAAATTTCAACAAATGGTCGGATGTATGTGGGGGAATTCTCAACATTTAAAGCAGATCATACTGGTGGAGAGCCAGTAGTAAAAGTCCTTGGATCTGGACATTTAACAATTGATAATCCTTACCAAATCCATTTAAGACAAACGGGTTCTGCCGCTTATTCTAGTCCATTGATCCATACGTTAGGAACAAATATCCAGATCAATGCCGTTCGAAATGCTTTCTGGGCGAATAATAATTTTGGACCAACACCGACTCATGCTTGGACAGCTCATCTACAAACACAGTTAAGTGGTGCAAATGGGAGTCAAGTGGTTTCTTCGAACATCAATAGCTTTACACAGAATTTCTTAGGATTCAATGGTTATCGAGAGTATACTGCTGGAAGTGCTAGTCAGCTGTACCCAGATACATTTCCCTCAACTGAATCAATGAACGACTAACGTTATCACGTTTTTACTCCCTCAAAGATTATTTCCATTTGAGGGAGTTTTTTTTGTCTTAAAAATCGATACATATTTGCAAATCTAAACAACAAGCATTTCATGATACAGGTGCTGATAAAATAATCGTAAGCCAAGGTTAGGAGTAATCGTAGACATAGTTAAAATCTGCTTAGCAAAGACCCATTCGAAAGGCCATTGGAGTATGGTGGATTTATCATTCGCATATGGATGAGGGAAAGCTCGTTTTGTCAGCTAAAAAATATTGATTGATGATTTTCGGATTGATTTTTTCGAGTAAGCGATTCCAATCAGAAGCAGAAGGAATAGACCGAAAAAGAATACATTCTGTTACTTCTTGGAATTCTTCTACATGTTCAGGATGATTAGTGATCAAAAAATCTATCTTGTTTTTAAGAAGATAGTTCTTGTTTACTTCACTAGCGTTTGGATAGAACACACATTGATATTCCATAAAATATTTATTCGATATGGCTTCAATGAACTGTATGACATGATTATTGCCTTCAAAAAGAAAGGCAATATTTTTTTTGTTTTTCCAGTAGCGTTCTCGAATGGTTTCAACGTAGATCACTAGGCTAGAAGCGAAATCTACTAAAAAGTCATGAGAGTATAGCGAATGATAAGCCGAGCTGTTTTCTAGAAAATATTGGTACTTACGACACTCATTCGGGAAGATTTTTTTAATAAATCGATTGATATCTTGCGTATTTCGATTAGCAGAAATGCACAAATATTCTTTCAGTTTCGCGGTTGTAAAAAAAGATTCTAAAAAGATCAGATTGACGAGCTTATTTTCATCGCTACAGTCTAATATCTCTAGAAACTCTTTTGCAAGTCGTTTGCTTTCTGGCCACTGATTGTATGTTGAACAAAATTGTTTTTCAACAATGATATCACTCATTTTTCTCTGTGTAATAATGCTACAGAATAAGAAAATCAGTTCATCTTCAGGCAAACGGATGCCGTAATATTTTTCAATTACGTCATTTATTTTTTCGGCATGTACTTGTTGCATCCGATCAGTCAGGACACAGCGTAAGTGGTTATTTACGTTCACAGTATTTCCCTGCATGAATCGCTCAACCGAGATATAAAGTAAGTAAGTGTATAAGAAAAATGAGGTATTTCGATAGAAGTCATTCTTATACAGACAACTGATTTCATTCACCGCTTGCTGAGCGGAAACAGAAGGGAAGATGGTGTGCGGAGTGATTTCAGATTCATAAAAGAACGTGCAAAAAAAATGTCGTATATCTGCTTCTTGACCAATGATATTTACGGGATCATGCGTGATATCCAAATCAAAATGAACTAACTGTGATTGGATTTTTTTGAGGTATTTCAAGAGGGTCGTTTTAGAGAGATGTAACTGATCGGACCAATCGTCAAGGGTATATAATTCAGCAAAAAAAATTTTCTCAAGAATTAAAAAAAGTGGCTCGTTCTCAAGTAAAGCAGTTTTTTTCTCTTCGTAAGTAACTAATTTTAATTGTTTGAATACATACCCCTGATGGGTAGATTCAATCGTGATCGAATCTTCAAAATAATCTCGGATCTGACAGATATCTTTACCAATTGTTCTAGAAGTGCTCTCAGTAAGTATTGCTAAGTCATTCGCGTTGCAACAAGCATTCTTTTCAAATTCATTGAGGATTTGAAGCCATCGTATCAGTGGTTTATTGGTAATGAAATTCAGTTGGAATGTTTTCAATGTACCCACCTCTCATAGATCAGTTTAGTTTAGGGTAGTTGATTCTTTGTTTTAGGTGTAGCTAATTTTAAGTAAATTATATCTATTAAGTATAATTAGTAAATAGTAATAATTTCAGAGTATGGTGAAAAACGCTAATTGCGAAAGAATGCGTGTGTTGTTTAAAGTATATAATGTACTCTTCTAAAAAACAAACTTGAGTCATAAAAATGTTATTTAGAAGAAAATAAATGTAGTTACCTAGAATAGGAGGAATGAAATAAATGTGAAAAAGAAGCCTTGGTATTTGTTATGGACCATTTTATTGTTTCTTGGGATGCTTCATCAACCAGTTCAAGTCTTTGCGGCAGAAGGCTCCTCTGTAGAAACGAATAAGAATGTAGGGTTTTACGGAGAAATCGATTATGAAGGGGACCCTAAACCACAACCACCTTCTGAAGAGCAGGCGCAACCCTCAGATAGAGACGAATATGTACAGGTAAATGGACAATTACCAAAATTAAATCAAGTGATACCAAGTTACGGGTTGCTGGGTCTACTAATTCTTTTATGGGTCATTCGAACTTGGTTAAAACGAAGAGATAAGAAAATAAACGAGCAAGTCGCACTATCAAGTAGATGTTTTACAAAAAAATAAAATAAATAGGGAGAACGAATAAATGAAAGCATTAAAACTAGTATCAATGTCAGTGTTATTAGCAAGTCTAGCAACAGGAAGTATGGTTGTTCATGCAGACAATACAGATCAGGATGGAACACTAAAAACGAATGGACAGATCCAATATCGTGAAGCGGATGAGGACAACGGTGAAACAATTGATCCAAACCCGGGACCAGAAGAAGTCATCGTACCTCCTACTCAAGATGGTGCTTTTGCAATTGCATATGTTGGTGATTATGATTTTGGTTTACGTCAAAATTCAGCATTAGATCAATCTTATCCAGCTGCCGCTTGGTGGTTTGACATCGATGAAGAATCAACTGATTTTCCTAATCCTGATATGAATAGCCCATGGGTCAATGAAGCGACAAAACAAGCTGCACGTACACAATTTGCTCAAGTACGTGACTTACGTGAAGACCTAACAGGTTGGAACCTGGCATTGAAACAAGAAGCACAATTTACGAATGGGGAAAGAAGCTTAAATGGTGCTCAAGTCAAGTTTGCGAATGGGACAGCTCAAAATACAAGTGACGAATTACCAACGATAAATTCAGGTTTCACGTTGATTCCGGAAAATAGCCGAGTGATCATGACTGCCGGAAGCAACATAGGCTATGGACTAAGTACTGCCATGTGGGGAGATAAAACCAACTTAGTGCAAGACAGTGAAGTAGATGGAGGATTGGCTAATCCTTCTGTACAATTAAGTGTACCTGGCACAACACGTACAGATGCTAATTCCAAATATACGACTAATTTATTATGGACATTGTCTGCAACACCGGCAAATATCAATTAACTAGCTAGAGATTTGAAAGGTTGATAAAAAACAACGATGCAGTCAGCATCGTTGTTTTTTAGAAAGGAGATAACTATGCCTTTATTTAACAAGTTTACAGCATCTTTTCTGGTTATGCTTTATGTAATGATCGGGTTTGTTGGTTTTTCTCAAGAGGTATTTGCCAATGGTGAACTAAATTTTAGTGTTCGCACAATTACGCCTGAAAGTCAATTTGGGGATGATAAAGGCTACTTTGATGTGGAATTGCAACCAGGAGAAACAGAAGAACTCACGTTAGTGGTGAAAAATGTTAGAAATATCCCGATCGATCTCTCGATCACAGCTCATACTGCCTACACAAATATCAATGGTGTGGTTGAATATGGCGGAGAAACTGACCAGCCCGATCCTACATTAAAAGTGGAAATGAAGGACTTACTGGATGTCGAAGATGAACCCATTCGTTTAGAAGCAGGAGAGGAAAAACGGATCGTTACAACCCTCACTATGCCTCAGGATGAGGTAGAAGGATTATTAGCCGGTGGCTTACAACTAAGCGAAGTGACACAAGAAGAAGAGGAAGAGGATTCTGAGGATAAAGGAATGCAGATCATCAATTCTTTTTCTTATGTAATTGGTGTCGTAGCGAGTAATGATCGTACACAAACGATTGTTCCAGAATTGGCGCTTTTAGATGTATTTGCGGATCAAATAAATTATAGAAACGCCTTTAGTGCGACGATTCAGAATTTCTTACCTACTTTTGTGAATGAACTAAGTGTGGAAGCCTCGATACGTAGAGAAGGATCTGATACGATTTTATATCGAGCATCAGAGGAGATGATGCAAATGGCACCTAACTCCAATTTTAATTTTCCAATCTCACTCAATGGCGAACGTTTTAGAAGCGGGACATATGTGCTGAATATGACGGCTCGCTCTGGCGAACATGAATGGACTTGGGAAGAAACTTTTGATGTGACAGCAGACGAAGCAAGACGCTTGAACCAATCAGATGTTTCCGTTAAAGATACCAACTGGTGGTTGATTGCAGCAATCGTTCTAATCGTGATCATTATTAGTGTACTCGCCTATACGACATACAAAAATAAGAAAAAAGCAAAACTAATGCAAGAAAAATACATGGATACACTTTCAGAAAATAAAACAGATGACTAGAGGAGGAGGACCAATGCGTCAAAAAGTATGTAAAATGATGACTAAAATAAGTATTTCAATCTTTGCACTATATACTTTGGGTATACCTTTCCTCGCTGTTGCGGAGACAATCGATCAAGGGAGTCAACCTATAAACACGCCGAACAGTAATAGTCAATCAACAGAATCAGCTGAAGTGAAGGATACCCAGTCACTGGCACCCGCTTTTTCTTTGGAGCAAGCGGTAATAAAGGGAACTGAAAAGACGGTAACTGCCCTTTCGTTTATAAGTACAGAAGAAGTGGATAACGTGGCAATCAAACTTCCGTCAACTGCTGAGATCATTGAAGATGAATTGTCATCAGGGATGAGTAGCAGTTATGATGAAACGTTCGACCAGTGGCTCTTATCATCAGAAACTCCGAAAAAGGAATTTACCGTACCTGTGATGTTTGCAGAAGCAGGAACCTATTCAGTAACTGTAGGAGAAGTGGCAACTGTTAAAGTAGAAATCACGAAGGCTGAGCCGAACCATTCTTCAGGAGAAGAAAAGTCAGAAAACGACGAACCAAAGGAAGAAAGAAATCGCTCGGAAGAGAAACAGGACGAAGAAATTCAAGGAGCAACGGTACCGGTTTCGACTCGTGCAGAATTTTTAAGTGCACTCGCCAATCCAGAGGTTTCTATCATCAATTTGGAACGTTCGATCGATATAGGCTCAGTTATCAGTCCAGAAAACTTGGACATTGATCGTTCACTAAAAATCAATGGGCAAATGAATACTTTGAATATCGGCACCGGACAAGTGCGTTTATTGACGACTACTGAGAGCAAAACTTTAAGAATTGAAAATACTTTTCTTAATAAAACAGATACCAATCCCTTTGTTATCGGGCAATCGTCTGGTGAAAATTGGACCCTTCAAATGGAAGATGTTTCAAGAGACAGCTCATCGATCAATTATTTTAGAGTAGCTGATATCTCAAGCGCAGTGGTACGAATAACTGGCGGTGGGTTAACCATAGATAATAGGATCAATCTACCAGGCGCGCTTTTTACGACAAAAGAATTTATCGTAGAAAATCAGGCAGTCGTGAAGCTAGGGAATACTCAAAATTCTGCGTTGGCATTTACGAGTGCGAATGCAAAACTGACCGTCGCAGATGGAGCAGAACTGTTTATTACGAACAGTGGAACAACCGCTTTGCAAAATTCCGTCTATTTTACGGGAAGCAATGCGACAGTTTCTGTGAAAAACAACGGTAACTTACAAATACAAGCGGATGGTGCAGCATCTACTTCGACAGACGCTACAAGTAGGAATGCGCTCTCGATGACAGGGAATCAATCGAGCATTGAGCTGGAAAATGGAAGGTTAAATGCGACAACTACAGGTGGACAGGCAATTATCATGACAGGGGAAAACCCAACAATCGATGTGGCATCAGGTAGTCAATGGCAAAGTCAATCGAATACAGCGCATTCCATCAACCTTACAGGTGCAAATGGCGCATTCAACATAGCTAAATCAACGGCAGTAATCCAATCGACTACAGGAAATAGTCTAGTCATGTCTGGAAACGATGCAACTTTTGAAGTAAGTGACGCAAGTAATGTAACAATCAACTCTAGTACAGGCAATCGGCTGACAATGACTGGTATAACGCCGACAATGACGATTAATGACAGTGATTTGAAGATGACTGCGACAACCGGAGCAGGTATTCGATTGTTGAATCAAGAAGCGATGTTAACTGTTGATAATAGTGCTGTTGCTATTACAAATACAGGGAACCGAACCGAGGATATCAATCAACTCGGCACCACCACATTAGGTAAAAATTCTACGTTACGTATGCAAAATGGTGCAACGCTAGACGTGCAAGGTGCGTTAGTATCTACCGCAGGTGCGAATAGTTTGATTGGACTTTACGGGGAAGAGTCAAAAGCGACTCTTTCAGAAAATGCTCAACTGAATCTGACAGTCAACAGTGGAACAGGCAATGGCATATATTTACAAGGAAAGAAAGCGGGTATTACATTTGCAGATTCTAAGGCTGACATACAGACCGTGACAGGAAGAGCAGTGGAACTATCTGGGGCTGAGCCATCTGTCCATTTAGATAGAAGTGACTTGACAACGAAATCAACGAGTACCGGTGGAGCTGTTCTTCTGACGGGTGAAACTAGTTTATTTACCCTAGATAACCAAAGTAATATGAGTGTAGAAAATGAAGGCGGAGCAATTGCTAATGTCTCTCTTCAAGGAAATCAAGCAAAAATGGTTGTTGACAACCAATCACAACTATCTGTCGCAGTTCCAAGTACTAATTCTGCTGACACCGTCATAACGAATAATAGTATCTATTTAAAAGGAAATGCTCCTACTATGGAAATTACTCGAGGAGCTAGCGTGGATGTATTGGTCCGCTCGGGTACGAAGAGAGGGATTCGCTTAGACGGTGCGAATGCTGTTTTATCACTTAATCAAGGCGGAAAGTTAACTGCGGAAACGCAAGCAGCGACAGCGATACAATTGAATGGTGATTATGTCAAACTCCTCGCAGAGAATAAAGAGACAAGTATCAATGCGAAAAGTAACTATATCGCAACAACTGTAAATGGTGTATCCACTGTGAAGTTAGGCGAAGAAGAAACAGAAAAAATTGGGCGTGAGCCGATTGTAGGAGCATCCGATTCAGCAAATATCACACTTTGGGCGAACTCATCCTCTGCATTAGTCTTGCAAGGCATCAATGGACAGTTCAATGTAAATAGCAAGGCGACATTAAAGTTAGATTCAGGTCCTTCTGGACAACTTGAAGCAAATAATGCGAATGCTACTTTAAGATTCTTACGTTCCGGTCCAAATAATACAGGAACGACGCACGGTGGCTATCAATTTAATATCAATGGTGGGGATATGACCGTGACTAAGAGAAAAGGTAACGCAGGGGGGGCGGCGCAAATGGCGCCAGCAATCCGGATGTGGGGCAGTAATAATCAAGTGACTGTTAGTAATGCGGGGCGATTGTTAGTAGTCAATGAGGGGACTGGTATTGCTCATAATGGGAATACAGGTGGTGGAAACCAAGGAATCCATTATACTGCTGGATCAAATAATGGGTTTTCTGTCAATGATCCGGGTTCAGAAGTAAGAATCTATGCGAATGATGGTCCCGCATTGGATATGAGTGATGCGACAGTAGCCGGTGGAAATACAGCCGGTGGAAATGGTGAGATCAGAGTGAGTAATTTAGGTTATTTTGAAGCTTCCGGTCGTACGGCAAGCGCAAATGCAGGTATTTTTCGTGGTCGTTCAACTACTGTGAATTTCGATAATCCGCTATTTATGGACTATCGGAATAATCGTGTAGGTGGCGGGAATATTTTTAGTAATATTGCGAGCTCCACTTTAACTGCTACTGCAAGTGATTTTGCTGTTTGGAAAGATGGTACAGACTTAGATGCCGATCCGTATCTTCACTCGAACAATATGGATTATACTTTCTCTGGCACTAACTTTTCTACGCTCACTTCAATGGAACCAGCAGAACGTTTCGATTTTGAAGCATTTGGCTCAGCGGGCTTGACTTCTTATTCTCGACTCAGCTCAAACAATGCACGTTGGGCAATCGTGAATGAATTGAGAGTACCGACAAATGCGGATAAAAAAATCCACGGGTTGATCCGTATGCCAGTTGGTCTCCATGACAGCCGCCCCGCGTGGCAAGATGAAGTGAAGGTAACTGTGGAAATCGAAAGAGATGGGGCAGTGATTCAGACATACGAAACCTTGACACATGGTCACACAGCGGAAAAACCAGGTATTAGTATCTATGATGAAGAGCCACAAGGTGGCGTTTTTGAAATCGAACTTGACGAATATTTACAAGCAGGCGATCTTGTACGTATAACAGATGTTGAGGTTTTAGCAGGTGAAATGGAAGGCGATTTTCAAAATGTGTATGAAGTGGAAGATGTCACCGTATTTCCTATCATACCACCTTCACCTGCGACTTTCTCCAATCATTTAGTTCCGGCAAATGCGCGGGTTATTTCAGGTCATTCCGACGATCCTGAGGTAGAGGTTACGGCGACTCATAATGGAGAAACAATCGATCCTACACTCATTACCATAGATGATAAAGGGGATATCAGGATTGCTGTTGAGAAGTTAAATTTAGCAGTAGATGATGTCATCCAAGTCTTCTTAAGAGATCACCAAGGTTCTGCTAGTGAAGCTGGTGTCATGAATCCACCAGAGACGAATAATCACGTAGGAAACATCAATCCGAAAACGCCATTAGCATTTCGGGATGCAACGTTTGTTCCTGCTACCACATTGATTGTCGGTGGTATGGTCGATGGAGAGCTAACGATCGATCAAGCAAGTAATTGGGACTTTGGGACCCAACCGCTTACGACTAAAACACAAACGTACCATGCATTACCAAGTCAGGTAGGCGGTACGGCGCAAGGAACTTCCAGACCGAATTTTGTTCAGGTGACAGATGAGCGACCGGTATCAGAAATAAGTGGCTGGAGTTTGTTCATCAAACAAGAAGAACAATTTTCTAATCAAAAAACAGGTGAATTGAAAGGTGCCCAACTTAGTTGGAAAAATGGACAAGCCATTTCAAGCACTGGAGAAATCGGCAATGAAGATAATTTAGGTATCATCCGCACGAGTGGGATCTTGATTCCTAATAATAATAGTATTCAATTGATCGATGCAAATCTATTCATAGAGAAGCAGACATGGTTTTATAATTTTGGGGATGATTCGAATAAAGAGAGCAGTATCTTTCTAAATGTGCCGAATACAGCAAATGCAAAAGCAACAAACTATACGACGCACATCAATTACTCGTTTCAAGCCACTCCTAAAAATCGAATAGAATGAACCAGTCAGTGGTGATTAAAATTGACTGGAAATGAAAAAAATAAAAAGGAATTCAATTGATCGGTACATTAAGGTCAATTGAATTCCTTTTTTAGATGTAAGATGTAGCAAGTGATGATTATAAGTATAAATTCACTGAAAGAGTCGTCCGAAGACCATCTACTCCGAATCGGTGGAGTTGTATTTACTTGTTTGGATCACTACATTATGCAGTAGAAAAAATGAATAACTCTAAGTTTTACTAATGTTGCGTTCTAAATTTTTGTAATAATTGAGGATCAATTTTATTTAGTAATTTTTTCCAATCTGAGGCATCAGGTACTGTTTTTAATAAAAGACATTCAAGACCTAACGAAGAAAATGTCAAGTATTCATTGTAATTCGTGACTAAGAGATTGATCTCATGATTTTCAATATAAGAGGCGCATAGCTCATTTGGACGAAGAAAGTAGATATTTTGAAATCCCCCTAAATATTTTCGAACTAAGGCTTCGAGATGTTGACTGATATACTCATTTCCTTCAAAAATAAATGCGATATTCGTAGGGTTTTTCCAATATTTTTCTTTGATTGACTCAGTGAATATCGTTAAACTAGCACAGATATCATCCAAATGATCATCAGAGAACAAATGATGGAAGGAGGGATTTTTTTCTAAAAAAGCTCGATTTTTTTTATATTCATTGCTAAACAAGGTTTTGGCATACTCATTTGTATCTTGGATATTTTTATTTCCGCTTTTAGACAATAGACTACGTAGCTTGATGGACGTGAAAAAAGATTCTAATAAGATTAACTCGTGTGCTTGTGTGTGCGTATTTCTCTTGATCATTTGATAATAGCTACTTGTAAGCGCTATTATTAGTGACCATCGATTATACCTTTCACAAAAATATTTTTCCTGTTTCGGATTTTCGATACCTCTACGGCATAAAACAGAACTAAAAATAAAAATGGCTTCTTCTTGTGTTAGGTCAATATTAAAATAATCCTTCACAATCGAATATGCAGGTGAAAGTCGGTGAAACTCTGGATCATTAAGGACAATATCTTTTAATTCAGGGTCGAGTTCCACCATACAACCACATAATATCCGTTCAATAGAGAGGTATAATAAATAACTAAAATAACCAAATGAAGAAACTTTTTGATTAGGACGCTCCAATAGGTTAACAATTTTAATCACTACTTCTTGCGTCGCAATTGATGGAAAAACCGTGTGGGGTGTAATATCTGATTCGTAATAGAAAGCAAAATAAAAATTTCGAATATCGGCTTCTGATCCGATCAAATTGACGGGATTTAGCTCAAGGGTGATATTGAATTCTTTTACTTGATCTGCAATTTTTTTAACGTACGTGATCATCGTGCTCTCAGAGATATGAAAGTAATCTGCCCAATCATAAATAGACTGAAGTTCGTTGAAAAAAATTTGTTCAAGAATAATAAAGAGTGGTTCATCTTCGAGAATCGCTCTTTTTTTTTCTAGGTAGGTTTCTGAAGAATGGATGTTTAAAGAATAACCTTGTTTCGAGGATTGGATATCCGCGACGTTCTCGAAATATTCTCTCAAATAATTGATGTCGTTGACTAATGTCCTGGCTGTACTGTTTGTCATGCCAATCAGTTGGGCTGTCGTACAGATTCTAGTAGACTCTAACTCTTTCAAGATTTGGAACCAACGTAATTTTACTTTATCTGTTATAAAATTTAATTGAAAATTTTTCAATAGAACTTTTACCTCCTATCTAAATCTTTCTAGGGAATAGAAAATAGAGCATAGGCTTGCATCCATTGCGAAAGTTAAAGATATATTTTTGGAATTTTCCAATTTCTTATTTGTTAACAAGTGAGATAGAAATTCAAAAAAAGCTAGAATATTTTCAGATGTATATTTTTAATAAAAGAGTAAAGGAGAATTGCTTTTATCATAGTATTCATTTAGTTAGGAGCTCATTAGATCTAAGTTTCTTATATGTTGAATATGAGAGTAATATTCAAATTGAGTAGTGGACATTCATATGAATTAAAAGTAACTTATGTTATCTTTTGAGTGAAAGGTTAACGTTTTTTATTTGCTTATTGGAGCGTTCGATTTTACATGGTTATTTTAATCAGTATCAAATGAGTTGGTTTTACTTCTATGATCAGTTTTTGATAGTGGTTCAAAGTGTTCAGTAGATAAACGAGCTACTAATACCATTAATTACCGGATATTCGTCCTTTCTATTTTTTTTTTAGCAATCCACTTTTGCACTAGCGTAAGGTTAAAAAACAAATCGCTTTCAGATTGATAATTAATATTACCTAATAACTATATTAAAATAACTTAATGACAACAATCTATAAATTTCAGAAAACTATGAAATTATTCAATTGAAGTATTATTTGAATACTGTAAAATTGCATGAAGAAGTTAGAAATTAGGAGTGTTATTAGTTCAATTTGTTTGTTAATTATTGCGACGAAAGAGGCTTGTTCTTAAGGTAGTCTCACATAAACAATTTTAAGTAATGGGAAAAACTGATTTGGATCTAGTAAGATGTTCTCTGCATTAAATGTTATTATGAAACACATCAAATATAGAATCTGTTACTTTCATTAATGAGTAAATATAAAAATAATCTGTGAAGAAAGATATATTTTTTTGCAATTATTTTCTTGAGTAAAGTATCAAAATGTAAGCGTAATTAAATTTAGTGAATCTGACAAATAAATCTTAAAAGAAACATTAATGTGGTTTTTAATGTTTTAAGGAGGGAGCGAATGGAAACGAAAAGAATTGAAACGCCTGAAGAATACTTGGCCTATTATGATCAGAGAGTAATCAATCATTCTTTTATCAGTAAACATCCAGAAATGTTTGAATTTTATCTTGATTTACGAACAAAATTCCTAATGACTTATCAGCAAACAGATGCCACTCTTTTTCTGAAATTAGCAATATTATTAGATATTGATGCACAGCTACAGATCCTATTAGAATTGATCAAAAGTACAAACAAAAGTTTATGTGAAGAATTAGGGATGACAGAATCAGAAATCATTTCAATGATCGCCAAAGATAAAAAATGTTTTTACAGAGAACTAACAGGTCTTGACATGAATCACTCAGTACCATGGCAGTTGATTTATCTTAGTGAATCTTGAGGAAGCTTGATTGCTCTCATTAAGGTAGAAAAAATTCAACGAACTAGTCGCAGGTAAAAAAACAAAGGTCGGGACAAGAGAAGTTATCTCTATCCCGACCTCATATACATATAAAAATTAATAGATTATTTCCGTGTCTTGATCATATCAAAAACGTCATAAGCAACAAATCCCATTGCAAGCAAATAAAGCGCCCAAGTAAAGATCGAATTTGTGATGAATTGGTAGTATAGATTTAAACTGCAAAGGGTGTATAATGCTAAGCGTAGGAATGTGAATGGTTTGGAATGATAATTAGTCAAAATAAAAGCCTCCTGAAAGATACATATCCTATTTAAACAATAAAATACTAGTTACTTATAGTGTACGGTGAAAGCTGTTTCATTGTCAAATATCGACAGGGGATAAAGCCGATTAGCTTGCAATAAGATATGAGTAAAAGCAAGTTTATCTATATGAGATAAATCACGTTATCTTATCTTTATTCTGTTATGATAAGGGAAGTAAAACAAATAGAGAGAAAGGAGCTGAATGTATGGCAAAGAAAATTGCTTCTCCAGAGCTGCCCGAATTAGTTGAGGGAAACTTTTATTTAGAGGATGAAACAATCTTTTCAGGTATTTTTTCTGAAGGGGAAGATCAAAGTTATCTTAGTTCTCGCAATATCGTGTTGAAGAGTAGCCATATCAAAAAATTAGCGATGCAAAAATCTCGTTTAGAGCGGTTTGAATGTAGCAATGTCATTTTTGAGAAGTGTGATTTCTCAAATTTAGAATGGTTTGGCGCAAGCTTTCATCGTGTGCATTTCAAGCAATGCAAATTGACCGGAACCAATTTCTCAGACAGCTTCTTGCGTGATTGTGTTTTCGAAGAGTGTGTAGCAAATCTCTCTTCTTTTAGCTATACGAATATGAAGTTCGTCAGATTTAGCGACAATCAATTGAAAAATACTGATTTTTTCGATAGCAATTGGAAAGATCTAGTAGTAGAAAACAATGACCTTTCAGGCTCTAATTGGGTCAATACGCCACTGAAAGGTTTAGACTTTACAACAAATACATTTTCTCAAATCAATCTATCTATGGAATTACTTCGTGGACTGATCGTCAATCAGGAACAAGCGATCATTATTTCGGCTGGGTTGGGATTGGTAATTGAATAGATAAAACAGAACGAACAATGTTAAGAAATTAGTCAATCTGATCGAATACATCCTAGAATCAACCTAGAGCATAGTTGAATTATTTCATGACCACTTAATTTAGTTTATTGGCAGAAAGGAGAACTTACCAATGGATTTGACAGAAAAACTTGTCGATTTTGCTACTACCTTGGAAGCCGTCCAAATGGATCATCCTTTTGGAAAATTTCCAGATTATATCGTGTTTCGACATCAATCGACAGGTAAATGGTTTGGTTTGATCGTATCTGTTGAAAAAGACAAATTAGGCATAGAAGGCGAAGGTCAAGTCCCCCTCGTCAATGTCAAAGCAGATCCAGAGATCATCTCCATCCTGAAAAAGAGTAAAGGCTATTATCCTGCTTATTATATGAATAAACAACATTGGATCAGTGTAGCTTTGAATGGTGCAGTCACAGAAAAGCAACTCTTTTATATACTGAAAGAGAGTTATGATTTAACGTAATTAGGCAGAAGTCGCCCATCCTCTCTAGGTGGGTGATGAATGTCGTTCGGTATGAGGATTGCCGTTGGCAACTCGAAACCCGACAGGTTATTATGTTCGACGTTATTATCAATCTATAGGAGAAATGAGTGGATAGAACAATGGCATTCGACACGAATCACCATTCAGAATTTCTCCTCTATTCTCACCTTGTGTTGGTAACTAAATACCGTAGACAAGTGATTGACGCTGAACGATCTGAATTTGCTAAAACCACTTTTGTACGAATGGCAGAATCTTATCCCTTTAGTTGAGTGGCATCATGAGAAAGATCATGTGCAAAACCCATCTAAAACAGAACTGACAATATTCATCACTGCTTATCAACGTGATTTCCCACGAATCAAACAGTTTCTTTGAAAAGAAATGGTTTCGTCTAAAAATTTTTGACTACTGGTGACGTATCTATTAGTGACATCAAGAAATAGAGTCAAAGCCAAGGAAACAATCACAAGGAGTAGATGAAGCTGATGGAACGACTGAAAGCATATAAATTTAGAATTTATCCAACAGAAGAACAAGAAATTTTCTTTGCCAAATCTTTTGGTTGTGTCCGTAAGGTCTACAATCTAATGCTTGATGACCGAAAAAAAGCCTATCAAGAAGTAAAAAATGATCCTTCTAAAAAAATGAATTTTCCAACACCCGCTAAATACAAGGAAGAATTTCCGTTTTTGAAAGAAGTAGATAGCCTTGCTTTAGCGAATGCACAACTCAATCTAGACAAGGCGTACAAGAACTTCTTTCGTGATAAATCCGTTGGATTTCCTCGTTTCAAAAGCAAAAAAAATCCAGTTCAAAGTTACACCACCAACAATCAAAATGGAACAGTTAGTTTGATTGATCATAAATTCGTCAAAGTTCCTAAATTGAAGTCATTAATTAAAATCAAGCTTCATAGAAGACCGAAAGGAATGATCAAATCAGCGACCATTTCGCGTCATTCAAGTGGTAAATACTATATTTCGTTGTTGTGTAAAGAAGAAATTAGCGAACTATCTCAAACGAATTCCGCTATTGGGATTGACCTTGGGATCACTGATTTTGCCATTTTTTCAACTGTTCAAAAGATTGATAACAATAAATTTACCTCAAAAATGGCAAAGAAACTTAAACATGAACAACCTAAATTGTCAAGACGTGCGTTATTAGCTAAACAGAGAGGGTTCAATCTGTTTGAAGCGAAGAATTATCAAAAACAAAAACGGTTAGTCGCTCGATTACACGAAAAAGTAATGAACCAACGGAATGATTTTCTAAATCAATTGAGTACAGAAATGATCAAAAATCACGATATTATCTGTATTGAAGACTTGAATACCAAAGGTATGTTGCGTAACCATAAATTAGCAAAAAGCATTTCTGATGTGTCTTGGTCTAGCTTTGTGAAAAAACTACAGTACAAAGCTGACTGGTACGGTCGGAAAATGATCAAGGTGGATCAATGGTTTCCATCTAGTCAAATCTGTTCGAAATGTGGACAGAAAGACGGCAAGAAATCCCTCGAAATTCGAGAATGGACGTGCCCTCTTTGTCACGCGCATCATGATCGAGATATCAATGCTAGTATCAATATTCTGACCGAAGGACTACGCATAAAATCGCTGACTGAGATAACATAAAGAACCGTAGGAACTACGGAGATCGCTTGGTAAACAAGAGAAACCGCTGTGAGTAAAGAAATACACTTACAGGTATGCTCTATTCCCAAGAAGCTCCCACTTCAAGTGTTAAGAACCGTTAGGTTTAGCAAAGTGGTGAGTAGTTCACCGAATGAGTGCTAAAAATAATAGTGGAAGATTTCACTTTCATCAAAACAATCCAACGATCACTTGGGTTGTTTTTTTTTTGTGTGAAATTTAAGCGCTATCTTTTTGTTCAAAAAAAATTACCAAAAAAATTACACAAAAAACAGATTAGCTTTAGAAAGAGAATAGGTCTGTTATGTATGATAGTAAATATAACAAGAGAAACATAACTAAAACAAATAGAAGAGGATGGTTTTTTATGATGAAAGAAGGAACAAAGTATAAAGGTTATCTGGTATTAGTATGTTCTATCGGTCTTTTAGCAGCATGCAGTTCAGAGACCAAAGATACAAGTGAATCAGATATGCCAAAAGTAAAAAGTGAACGAAAAATAACCGTGGATGGGAAAGAAGGAACAGAAAAAGTTTTAGATAATGGAATGGTTGTTCAAGAGTTTGAGGAAGAAGTCTCGGAAAAAGAAGAGGAATGAGCTTTGGATAGAATTATATAAGCGCTTTTCTAATGACTGATCTGAATGAAGGAGTAGGTACATGAAGCCTAAAAAAATAAAAAAATTCAACCGAAAATGGTATTATTTAGTAGCAGTCATCACTGTTTTACTAGTAGTTGGTGCAATCAGTATAGTTGTTTCTAGTGGGAAAACAAAAGAAGAAAATGCAGGAACAAATATTGAAGCACGGTCTGTCAAATCCCTCATTGATGAGGTGAAAGCGGCGAATTTGATTTTAGCAGGAAAAGTCATGCCAAATAATAGCAACAAAATCAAAATTGATCCAGAACGAGGAACAGTGAAAGATATTCTGGTAAATGAAGGCGATGTCGTAGAAAAAGGGCAACCTTTGTTTACATACCAAACGGATCAACAGAGAAAAGTTGTGGAAGCTGAAATGGACGTAGAAATCAAAGTGAGAGCAGTAGAACAAGCACGAGTGACTGCAAATCAAAAATGGACAGCACATAACCAAAAAGTAGCAGAGCTTGGAAAAGCAAGACAAGATTATGCGAAGGAAAAATCCGAAGAGTTACAAAGTACGATCAAAGCATTAGAAGGAGAAATCACCAGTCTACATGCAGAAGCTATTGCTGGTGACAATGAAGTGAAGAATATAGAAACAGACTTGCGAAAAGCCCAACTACTTCACGAAAACGAAAAAGAACGGCTGAATGAAGACACAGTGACAGCCGATAACTCAGGAAGAATCAAATCATTGAATCGTGACTTAGTCAATCAATCAAAAGAACGTCAAAAAGAAGAAAACTTTATGGAGATCCTTGATGATTCGAACTTGTACGTGGATGGCCAAGTCACTGAATTTGATCGTGAAAAAGTTGCTGTCGATCAGCGAGTAGAAATTATGGATCGTAAAGACCAAGAGAATACTTGGCAAGGAACCATTGTGCAGGTGGCAAATTTAACAAGTGATGCAAAACAAGACGATCAAAAAGAAGAGAATCCAAATTTATCTAAGTTTCCTTACAAAGTTAAGATTGATCCAAAAGAAGAAATGCCACTGATTGGTTCCAATGTGTATGTCAATGTTTTACCGAAAGATTTTGTGTCAGGAAAAGTAATCATCAACCAAAGATACCTCATGGAAAAAGATGGAAAATATTATGTATGGAAAGTAGAAAATGATCGGATCAAAGAGCATGAAGTCAAGGTAAATCCGATGGATAATGAACTCGCAGAAATAGTCGAAGGATTGACTGTTGAAGATCAACTTGCTTTGCCTCAAACAGGAATGGTCGAGGGAATGGAGGTTGGTGCAAGTGTTGACGCTTAACAACATTCAGAAGTCATATTGGCAAGGCGGGAAAGAACTAAAAGTCCTTAAAGATATCTCTTTGCAAATCAATGAAGGAGAACTGGTCGCAATCATGGGGCCATCGGGGTCAGGAAAGTCGACGTTGATGAATATCATTGGTTGTCTGGATACAGCTACATCAGGGGATTACATCGTTGAAGGAACGAATGTCAAAACGTTAGCGGACAATTCATTAGCCGATTTTCGTAACGCAAAAATCGGCTTTGTTTTCCAGAATTTCAATCTCATGCCAAAATTAACTGTTTCGCAAAATGTGGAAATGCCATTAACGTATAAAAAAGTCAATAAAAAAGAGCGGCGTAAGCGTGCCTTGGATATGTTGCAACTCGTAGGGTTAGAGGATCGAAGTGACTTCAAACCAATGGAATTATCAGGAGGACAAAAGCAACGTGTCGCAATTGCGAGAGCTTTAGTGACTAACCCTAGTTTTGTTTTAGGGGATGAGCCGACAGGGGCACTTGATACAAAAACCAGTAGCCAAATCATGGACCTTTTTAAGGAATTCCACCAAGCAGGAAAAACAATTATTCTAATTACCCATGAGCCAGAAATTGCAGCGTTATGTCAGCGCACGATCACTTTACGAGATGGTCAAATAATCAGTGATGAACAAAATAAAGTGAGGTGATCAAGAATGGAAGAAATCAGATTTGCCTTACAATCGATTTTTGCTCATAAGATGCGTTCAGTGTTGACTATGTTAGGTGTCATTATTGGGATTGCTGCCATTATTTCGATTTTCAGCATCATCGGTGGAAATACCGAAAAAATGAAACGAGAAATGATTGGTGGTAACAATAATACGATGAACATCCAATACGATAAAAAAAGTTCATTCCAAAGTGGAAACCTATTTGGGGGAGGCCTATCAGAAAAGGAAGAAAAAAAACCGTTATACCTTCCGTTTTTACGTGAAGATGTATTAAATAAAATTAATGAGATACCAGAGGTCTTAGCAAGTGGCTTGTCATATCAAAAAGATGGGAAAATCTATAGGAAAGCAAAAGGGGCTGACGCCAAAGTTTCTGCTGTCACTTCTTCTGTTGAGGATTTGGAGCAATTAAACTTCATCAAAGGGGAAGGTTTTGCTTCTCAAGCCTTCAAGGAGCAACAACAAGCCATTTTTCTGGAAGATTCCTTGTATGACGAATTATTTCCCAATGAAGAAGGGATCGGACAGTTTGTCGAAGTGAATGGCGTGCCATTCAAAGTTCAAGGTGTATTTCAGTTAGATCCCAATAGTAGTAATCTATTTAGCTTTGAGAAAAGAGCTTATGTTCCTTTACAGCAAGCACATAAACTATCTGATGAGTTAGATATTGTGCCACTTGTCACGATCCAAACAAATAATACCGATCAATTACAAGGCGCTGCAGAAAAAGCAGCAGAGATTCTTAATCAACAGATCCCACCATCCGATTATGAATATGGGGTAATGAATCTGAAAGACTTTGCCAGAGAATTGGAACGAATGAACCAGTCAAGTTTTATTCTCTTGTCCGGTATAGCAAGTATCTCGTTATTAGTAGGGGGGATCGGTGTGATGAATATCATGTTAGTCTCTGTCACGGAAAGAACGAAAGAAATCGGGATAAAGAAAGCACTCGGCGCAAGAAGAAAAATTATTTTAAAACAATTTTTAGTAGAAGCGGTAGTCTTGACATTGATTGGTGGGATACTGGGGATACTTATAGGCTTACTAAGTGGCTATGTTATCACACAGTCGCTTGATTATCCTTATATTGTGTCTGTACTGTCTATTATCGTTAGCTTAGTTTTTTGTTCCCTAATGGGTGTGATATTTGGCTTATTACCAGCGATGAAAGCATCCAAATTAAACCCTATTGAGGCATTACGCTTTGAATAAGGAGAGAGTGATATGGAAAGAATTTTAGTGGTTGAAGATGAATATATGATCAATCAAATCGTGACGGAATTTTTAAAAGAGCGTAAATATGAAGTTTATTCAGTAAGAAGTGGCGAACAGGCATTGGAAGTTTTTGCTGAAGAAACATTTGACTTGATCCTATTGGACATTATGTTGCCTGGGATAAGGGGGACGGATGTTTTAAAGAAAATTCGGGAAACGTCGGATGTGCCGATCATCATGCTGACTGCCTTGGATGATGAATATACGCAGTTGCTCAGTTTTTCCCATTTGATCAGTGACTATGTCGTTAAACCTTTTTCCCCACTTATTTTGATCAAACGGATCGAAAATGTGTTTCGGATGAATCAAGGAAATCCCCACATCACTATCGGGGAGTACGCCATTGATCTCGATGGTGGTCTTGTAAAATACCAAGAGGAAGAAATCCATTTAACAAGAAAAGAGTACGATATTTTAGTGATTCTAATAAGAAACAAAGGGAAAATCATCACGCGAGAACAATTAGTGTATCAAGTTTGGTCGTATGAATATCATTTGGAAAATCGAATATTAGATAATCATATAAAAAATATCCGAAAGAAAATGCCACTTTTATCAATAAAAACGATCAAAAATAGAGGCTACCAGCTTGAGGACACCCCATGAGTATCATGCTGAAAAATTTTCTCTTTTCTGGGATCATCATTTTTCTAGTTTCGATTCTTTCGTTGATCGTCTTATATTTTACGATGCCTGTCTACTATGAACAAATGAAGCTGAACGAAATAAACAAAGAATTCAATCAAGTGGCAAAGAGTATAGAAAACAAAGATTTAGCTACCATGCAAAAGGTGGTTGATCAATACTGGCTTGAAAGTGGAAGAGAACAAAATCTTGATCTCTTCCTGACCAATACCGATGGTATAGCCATTGGTTCCTTCTTTGACGAAAGTATTGGCTATTCAGTAATAAGTATTTTATCTGATGAAATGAACCTTTATCAAGAAATTACTGACAAAGAAGGTAACACTTATTATCTAGTTGGTATGTACTCAATGCAACCAGTTGAAGAAGCAAGTAAAGTCTTACTTCATTTATATCCATTCATCATCATCGTCTCACTAATCATTGGGGGCATCGGCGCTTACTACTATAGTATTTATTCGACAAAAAAAATCAAAGAGATATCCAAAGTAACAGAAAAAATGATCGAATTAGATGCGGATATTCGTTGTGATGTCAAAGGTACGGATGAAATCTCACTTTTAGCGCAAGATATCAACCATCTATATGTTTCTTTGATCCAAACAATTGAAGTGTTAGAGCTTGAAGTAGCTAAAACGAAAGAATTGGAACAAGCAAAGTCAGAGTTTATGCAAATCGCTTCTCATGAATTGAAAACACCTGTTGCTTCATTGATGGGGTTGATTGATGGCATGATCTATAATGTCGGAAAATTTAAAGACAGAGAGCGATATTTAGAAGTTTGCAAAAATATTTTGCAAGAACAAACAGAAATGATCAATAATATCCTCTTTGCCTCAAGAAACAATTTGCCTTCAGATGATGTGGTCTATGAAGAAGTCTCAATCAAAGAAATGATCGAACATAAATTGACTTCTTTCCGGATACTTGCTGAAGCAGAACAGAAAAAACTAGTCGTTAATCTAAAAGGGGAGAAAATCATCGGTAATAAAAATGATATTGATAAAATTTTAGATAATCTACTAAGTAATGCCTTCAAATATACGAAGCATGAGGGAGAAATCAGTCTGTTTTTTGATGGTAAACAATTAGTGATTGAAAATGAAGTGAATCAGATACTTACGGAGGAGGAATTAAGTAAGATTTTCCAACCTTTTTATAGACCAGATTTTAGCAGAAGTCGAGATACTGGAGGTTCTGGTTTAGGATTGTTTATCGTACAACAACTTTTTGAAAAATATGGCTGGGAGTATTCATTCAAGTCAACTGCTAATTCCAGGATGTGCTTTTCTGTCATTTTTAGTGGAAGAAGCCTAAATTGATCGATGGTATTCCTAAAGGACAAACGGTCTGTCGCCACAAGATTTATTGGATATTTTTGTGATGGTAGCGAAGCTAATAGCCAAATTGCACAACTGCTATTTGCCAGGGACTTTGATTTTTTATTTTTACACACTCAACTGGAATGTACAAAACCACACTATACCATACCACTAAATAGTAAGAACAAAATGATCAAAAAACTCACAACGTACTAGAAACTCTTGTAGAAAATTTAGTCCCTGGTAAGTAGCAGTTGTGCAATCAGGTTGTGATAGATTGAAAGAAGTCAGGACTACGTTCGCGCAGTCCTGACTTCTTTTTGTATAGTTTCTTCTACTATTCCTTGATTTTTCTTTCGCGTACAAAATAGTAACCCGTCATATAGATCAAGAAAATCAAACCAATCATCAATGAGATTTTTGTTTCGGGATTGATGAACATAAAGATTAATACCACTGCCAAAAAGGCCAATGACAAGTAATTGGTATATGGGGATAAGGGCATTTTAAATGGATGTTCAAGCATTTCTATCCGATGTTTTTTTCTGAATTTGATTTGACTGATCAAAATAACGATCCAAGGTACCATCCCTGGTAAGATACTGGAACTATAGACAAAAACAAATAAATCCTGTGATTGGGAGTAGACGAAGGGCAACAAATAATTCAAAATCAACCCAATCAAAATACCAAATGAGATGGCTACTACTGGGTAAAATGGCACTCCATGACGTGTAAGTTTCAAAAACTTTTTAGACATTTTGCCGTTGATGGCTAATGTGTATACCATGCGACTGGCGCTGAAAATACCGGAATTACAACCAGATAAAGCAGCAGTGATGACAACAAAATTGATCAAACCAGCAGCAAACGTGATCCCGATTTTAGAAAAAGTTTGAACAAACGGTGATCCTAGTTCGCTCAATTGATTCCAAGGATAGATGCTGACAATGATGAAGATCGCCCCAATATAAAAAATCAAGATCCGCCCGATCGTTGATTGGACAGCGTCTACAATCGTTTTTTGGGGATCTTTCGCTTCACCTGCAGTCATCCCAATCAACTCGATTCCTTGGTAAGAGGCAACGACGATCGATAGAGCAAAAAAGAATCCTTTCACGCCACCAGTAAAGAAACCACCATTTTTCCATAAGTTTGAAATCCCGATTGCTTCTCCATGGTTACCGAATCCAAATAAAATGATGCCTAAACCGGCGATGATCATCAAAATAATTGTCACTACTTTAATAGTAGAAAACCAAAATTCTAATTCACCGAATGCTTTGACAGAAACAAGGTTGGCGAACATCAAGAAAAGGATCACAACGATTCCTGGAATGATCTGGGGCAAGTCTGGCCACCAATAGTTCATATATTCCCCTACAGCAATGACTTCACTGATACCGACCACGATAAACTGAAAAATATTGCTCCAAGCCGTCAAATAACCTGCGACGGGATGGATGTATTCACTTGCATAATTAGCGAAAGAACCGGTAGAAGGATCTAAATACAACATCTCGCCCAATGCACGCATGATCAGGTACAAAAAGAAGCCTGCTACAGCATATGCAACCATTACAGAAGGTCCTGTCCAACGGATGGTGGATGAAGCACCCATGAACAGACCGACACCGATCGTTCCTCCTAGCGCAATCATTTGAATATGACGTGCACTGAGACTACGAGTTAATTTTTCTTCTTCCATACAAAAACTCCTTTTTTAAGTTGAGTGATAAAGTAAAAAATAAGTTTATTCTATAACTAGCAAACAAAATAACGACCATTACTTTATAGCTCTTGTTTGTGATTTTACAGAAAATTTTCAAAAATTGCGAGAAAAATCTAAAAAATCAAAAAAATTAGCTATAACACTTGTAAATGATTTTGATATTAGTTAAACTAAGTTTGAATAAAAAGTTAGGTACACCGAAAAGGAGTGGTAAGAGGTGTCTAAAAATGAAATATCCGTTAAAGATTTGACGGTTGCTTATCAAGGAAAGACAGTATTAAATCATGTATCAACAGTTATCCAATCACAAAAATTTACAGGGATCATTGGACCGAATGGCGCTGGGAAATCTACTTTTATGAAAGCTTTATTAGAATTAGTTCCTAAAATTTCCGGAGAAATCACTTTCGACGGTCGCTCCATAAAAACGATTCGCAAAAAAATTGCCTATGTCGAACAGCGTAGTGAGCTGGATCTTTCTTTTCCGATCGATGTATTAGGGGTAGTTTTGTTAGGAACCTATCCATCCTTGCGCTTGGGGCAACGTCCTGGGAAAAAAGAAAAGGAACGAGCAAAACAAGCCTTAGCGAAAGTGGACATGACAGATTATGAAAATCGACAAATCAGTGAATTATCTGGAGGACAATTACAGCGGATATTTATTGCTAGAGCCTTGGCTCAAGGCGCAGAATGGATTTTTTTAGATGAACCATTTGTTGGGATCGATGCGGTCAGTGAAAGAAAAATCTTTGCTATTTTGGATGAACTGAAAAATGAAGGGAAAACTATTGTGATCGTCCATCATGATCTGCACAAAGTCGAAGCCTATTTTGATGAAGTAATTTTATTGAATAAAGAATTGATTGCAGCTGGATCAGTTGACGAAGTATTTACTTCAGAAAATCTACAGTTGGCTTATGGGGAGATCATTGGGCAATTAGTTAAAGGGGTAATGGAAAAATGATTCAATCGTTTATTGAGGGGTTAATGGATTATCAATTTCTGCAATATGCATTGATTACATCTATGTTAGTTGGATTGGCTTCAGGGGTGATTGGCTCTTTTATTATTTTGAGAGGGATGTCTTTGATGGGGGATGCGATTTCTCACGCGGTACTGCCTGGAGTCGCGATTTCGTATATGTTTGGTTTTAGTTACATTCTAGGGGCCACTGCATTTGGGATGTTGACAGCTGGCATAATCGGATTTGTCACACAGCGTAGCCGTTTGAAAAATGATACAGCTATTGGGATCGTTTTTAGTTCGTTCTTTGCATTAGGTGTCATCTTGATTTCTTTTGCTCAAAGTGCAACTAATCTGTACCATATCTTATTTGGAAATGTTTTAGCAGTTAGAGAAAGTGATATGTTGATGACTGCCATAGTGAGTGGGATCGTCTTATTGTTTGTATTTATTTTTTATAAAGAACTGAAAATCACTTCTTTTGATCCGATGATGGCAAAAGCTTATGGGTTGAATACGACACTTGTTCACTATTTGTTGATGTTCTTCTTAACACTGGTTGCCGTTGTGAGTTTACAAACAGTAGGAACGATTTTGGTCATCTCGATGTTGATCACACCAGCAGCAACTGCATACCTATTGACCGATCGATTGGCAAAAATGATTTTTATTTCGGCAACAGTCGGCGTGTTAAGTGCGATCATCGGTGTGTTTTATAGTTATAGTTATAATTGGCCTTCTGGGGCGACCATCGTGTTGACCAGTGCAGTATTCTTTACGTTGGCCTTTTTATTTTCACCGACTAAAGGGATTATTTTTTCAAGAAACAAAACGAAAAAAAATGCCGAGTCGTAAAAAATCTAACGAATAGAAATGGAGTATGTACATGAAAAATAAACTGAATATCTTATGGTTAATGGGAGCTGTCTTATTTATTTTTGCAGGTTGTGGCAGTTCCGCAGCAGAAGAGAAAGAAGAAAACCTGACCGTCGTAGCAACAAATTCGATCATCGCCGACATGGCGAAAGAAGTTGGAAAAGAACATGTCGATGTGCATAGTATCGTCCCTGTTGGAACTGACCCACATGAATACGAGGTATTGCCAGAAGATATCAAAAAAGCAAGTGATGCTGATGTCATCTTATACAATGGGTTAAATTTGGAAACAGGGGATGCTTGGTTTGAAAACTTGATGGATACGGCAAATAAAAAAGAAGATGAAGACTATTTTGCAGTAAGTAAAGAAGTTGAACCACTTTATTTGACCGGTGGAGAATCAGAGACAGAAGCAGATCCACATGCGTGGTTGGATCTTTCAAACGGAATCAAATATGTACAAGAAATCGCACGCATCTTTGCCGAAAAAGACCCAGACCATGCTCCGCAATATGAAGAAAATGCAGATGCATATATCGAAAAATTGAAAGAATTAGATAAACAAGCGAAAGAGAGTTTCGGATCGATCCCAGACAATAAAAAACTATTAGTAACAAGTGAAGGAGCTTTTAGATACTTCTCACAAGCATACGATCTACCAGCAGGGTATATTTGGGAAATCAACACAGAAAGCCAAGGTACACCTGAACAAATGCAGTCGATCATCAGCCAAGTTCGTACTTCGGATGTTCCAGTCTTATTTGTGGAAACAAGTGTTGATCCGAGAAGCATGGAACGTGTCGCAAGTGAAACAGGCCTTGAAATCTATGATGAGCTATTCACTGATTCCATTGCAAAAGAAGGAGAAACTGGTGATTCTTATTATGGAATGATGAAATGGAACATCGAAACGATCCACGATGGTCTATCTCAAGAAAAGAAATAATCACTAATCGATTTAATAATCTAAAAAGAGGCAAAAGTGTGTAGCCTCGATAAATAAGGCGTCATCCACGAAAATTGTTCTTTAAATTTTTGTGGATGGCGCTTTGTTTTTGAAGAGAGTCCTTCTATTCCTTCCGTTTGGTCAGTTTTGGAGACGTGAGGACTAATGCTTCCGCAATTTATACAAATAAAAATTCGTTCGTTTATTGTTTTAAAGATACCAATTTTAGTGAAATTCCGTTATAGTTAAAAGAGAGGAAAGGAAGGTGAAGCTATGAATTTTACTAGCAAAGACAAACAATTGATTGCAAAAGAAATAACAAAAAAAATCAACCAACTAGAAAATAAGGAGAAAGATCAAGATCTCCTATTTCTTGAAGCAGAAATGGCGAAAGCGTTCATAGCAAGCCCAGAAGAATTGGAAACAGAGGAATACCCTGGAAAATGGTTATTTGATGATTTTCAGCCATTAGATGAAGAAACAGGCATTGGCTACTTTGTTTTTCTTTCATCCGTCGGTTTTACTCCTGGCGTATTAGTCAAACAAAAGAACGAACTAAAGGTTCAAGCATGGCCCGCGTTGTTTTCTTTGATAGGGACAGAGGGTGTGATTCCAAAAATCCAATCCGCATTTTTCAAGAGTGCATTTATTGCAAATAGCAAACTAATGAATACGTATTATAATCGTTTAGTAGAAATTGCTCGTCCAGGAGAAATTCCACAAACGTTCACTTATGGGCAACAAAAAAATCTATACGAAGATGTTGTTTATTCACGGGATCTATCTGAGTTCTCAGCAAGAGAACAACTACGTTTACATGAACTACTCCACACCAAACCTGTTTCGTTGAACTTTTTCAATGCATTAGACCAACGTCGAAAATGGGTATCCGTGAATTTCTGGGAAGTATTTGCTGCTAGAAATCGTTGGATGGAAGAAAGAAAAATCCCAGATCAACAGATCCAATTCGTTCAATTGAAAAAAGAACGATTATATTACGGATTATATAGTCGTGTCTGATCGAGGGTGGTAATGATGGCACTAACATTAAAGGAAGAAATCATTCAAGAAAGTAAGCGAATCGGGATTGATAAAATCGGGTTTACTACAGCAGAGCCATTTGATCATTTGAAAGAATCGTTGGTAGAACAAAAAGCTGCTGGACATACTTCTGGATTTGAACACCCTAATATCGATGAACGGTTATATCCGGAAATGACGTTTGATCGGCCGAAATCAATTATTGCAATTGCTTTAGCGTATCCGACAAAGATCCATGAAAAGATGCCTAGAGATGAAAAGCGTGGACAGTTTGCTCGTGCTTCTTGGGGCATCGATTATCATGATGTCTTACGGGATCGTCTGCAACAATTGATTTCATTTATTGAGTCACGAGCGACACATTGGCAAAAGGAAGAAGAATGGCGCTTGGCGCCGCAAGTAGATACAGGTGAGTTGATCGACGTAGCTGTGGCGCAACGTGCTGGATTAGGGTTTATCGGTCGAAACGGATTATTGATCACAGAGGAATTTGGCTCGTTTGTCTATTTAGGTGAGATCGTGACCAATATCGACCTAGAACCAGATACTCCTGGTGTCTTTGGGTGTGGCGAATGTACGCGTTGTGTGACGGCTTGCCCAACGGATGCACTTTTAGGTGATGGGCGAATGAATGCTAAATGCTGTTTGTCTTATCAAACGCAGACAAAAGGCATGATGCCAGAGGAGTATCGAAAGAAGATGAGCAACGTCATTTATGGTTGTGATATCTGTCAGTTGGTTTGTCCTTATAATAGAGGGAAAGATTTTCACTTTCATCCAGAAATGGAACCAAAAGTAGACGAAGTCTATCCGAAACTCACGCCTATGTTAACGATCTCTAATAAAGAATTTAAACAGCAATACGGTCATTTGGCTGGCTCATGGCGTGGAAGGAAACCTCTTCAACGAAATGCGCTGATTGCCTTAGCCAATTTAGGAGAACGTGCCGCTTTGCCTCATATTGAAGAGTGTCTAAGTGATGTTCGTCCAGTGATTCGCGGGACAGCAGCGTGGGCAATCGGTAAGTTAGGAATCAAAGATCCTGAAAAATGGCAAGAAGTATTAAGTTGCGCACTGGAAAAAGAAACAGACGAAGAAGCAATCCATGAAATGAACCAAGCAATCCAATTGTTACAAAAGAAAAAAACTCCTAAAAAATGACTTTTTTACTCGAATACGTCATTTTTCCCAGTAATTGTTGTAACAATTACTGGTTTTTTTGTGTTTATTGCATCAATTTTTGGGAAAATGAGAAGAATTTCGCAGAAAAATACAATAAATTGAAAAAAAATTATTCTAAATATTACAGAATGTAAGTTTTTTTAAAGTTTCTGTGAAAGGATTGAAAAACGATTCCAACGTTGATTTATAAAGCTTCTACGACTTTAGTCCTAGTTTTTCGGAAAATCAAATATTACAAATATTAAAAATGTGACGATTTTGTCATTAAATGTCATAATTCTTTCACCTATGAAATATTTCTAGATGATAAAGTTAGTGACGTTGAAACAAATCAAAGAGAAAAAAAGGAGCTTACTATGAATTCAATTAAAAAGATCGTTTTGGGGACAACTGTTGCCGCTGGAGCAACTGCAATGTTTGTAGGGACTACTGCTCATGCAGATGAAGTCTATACAGTAAAAGCTGGAGATTCATTATCTAAAATCTCACAAAAATTTGCAGGTGACAATTCACTGATCAAAGCTATTGCAGAGCAAAATTCGATTGACGATATCAACCGCATTTTCGTTGGTGAAGAATTAACAATTCCAACTGACGCTTCATCAGTAAAAACAACAGAAGTAGCACCAACAACTGAAAAAGTAGAAACTCCTGTAGTAACAGAAACACCAGCGCAAGAATATACATACGTTGCGCCTGTTGAAACAGTTGAAGTAGCACCAGCTACAACTACTGTAACAACAAACAGCAACTCTGCGAAAGAATGGATTGCACAAAAAGAATCAGGTGGTTCTTACACTGCAACAAACGGCCGTTACATCGGACGTTACCAATTAGATTCAGCATATTTGAACGGTGACTACTCACCAGCGAACCAAGAACGTGTTGTAGAAGAATACGTTGCTGGACGCTATGGTTCATGGGATGCTGCAAAAGCATTCTGGTTAGCAAACGGTTGGTACTAAGATAACCATCAATCATGAATCCAAAAAAGAGGGCTACGCAAGTAGGCCTCTTTTTTTACTTCTTTTATAATCTTGAAAGGTACGTATCGATTGATTTTTGATAATGGTCGCCTCGCCAAATGCCTGTGTTGAGATACTCTGCAATCAAATAGCCGATATAAGGGCCAGTAGTCAAACCAGAGGAGCCTAAGCCACTTGCGGCGATCAAGCTTGGTTCATCTGGAACAGGTGCAAAGAACGGCGCAAAATCGGAGGTGTACGCCCGTGTGCCTACTCGCATGGTGTGTTTCCATGTAGCAAGTTGATCGGGTTCAGCTAAAAATGGTACTGTACTTTTTATCAATTGCTGATAAGCAGATTCGGTAGGAACCAAATCCCAACCCGCATCATTTTCATGGGTTGCGCCAACTAGTATAGTCCCATCGTTGAATGGGATAAAATCGGCTTCCCCTTCTAACATGGCAACAGGCCATTCTTGGCTGTTCGCATAAGGTGTTTGAAAAACGATCAGCTGTCCTTTTTGTGGACGAATATCAGCATGAAAGCCAATCTGCTCCAGTAACGGCTTCAATGAAGGGCCAGGCGCTAGAATGACTCGGTCAAAGTCAAGTTGTCCAAAAGTACCAGAGATGACCCAGTGTGCGGTTTCTTTGCGTAACTGGACACGTTCAGAGATTACTTTGACCATTTGTTTCTCCAAGCGTGTGGCAAGGTGAGATAGATAGGCATGACCGTCTAAACGTCCCCCTCCAGTCACAAATAAAGCAGGTGTTGGTTTTAGCAATGGGAGAACTTTGGCTGTTTCTTCAGCTTGTAACAGCGAAATATCGCCGATTTCAGGTGCGTCTTTCTTTCGTTGTTCGGCAAGTGCAGCAAGATCTTCCAAAGCTTCTTTTTGGCGAAAAATCAGTGTGCCGGATTGTTTATAGATGGAATCATCAAGTGATAGATCCTGGATTAGTTTTGGGAAAAAAGCCGCACCATCTTTTGCTAACTGATACCACTGTTTATTTCGTCTTTTTGAAAGCCAAGGCGAGATGATGCCTGCACTAGCGCGAGTAGCTTGTCCTTCTTTTGCATCAAATAAGGTCACCTCAAATTTAGAGGTGTCTAAATAGTTGGCTAATGTCATACCGATGATGCCACCACCGATAATAGCAATTTTTTCCATAGAAAAACCTCCTTTACTTATCTACCATCTCATAGAATCATTAGAGATACAATATTTTATCCAAGGATTTTTTTCTATTTCATCCGAACGATTGTATGGTGAAAACTGATTATTGATAAAGTTAGAGACAAAAAAAACAAGGAGGAGTGAGCTTCATTCTCTCACACCTCCTTATCTATTAATTTTGTATTTGCTTAGGTTTTTGCACCATATAGCGGATAAATAGGATCAAACTAATGATCAACAAGCCAAGTAGGACACTTAAAGCAACTTTTGATCCTAACGTTGTTGCTGCTTCATAACTATCTGAACGATGATCTTGGAAAAAGTTGATGATCACAGCCACCAACGTAGTAGCGACAGCGCCAGAAAATTGTTGCAACGTATTGAATACGGCGTTGCCATCACCTTGTAATTCCATCGATAAAGCATTCATTCCAGTAGTCATCATATTGCTATAAGACAAACCAATACCGATCATATAGAAGAAATGACAGGCAATCAAAAAACCTAATGATGCATGACCTAAGATCAGGACAAGGGTAGTCCAGCCAACAAGTGAAAACAAGAGACCGATGAAAATTGGTTTTTTAGGTCCATGTTGGTCGAGTAGCTTTCCTGAAAAAGGTGATAACAGGGCACCAATCGTTGCACCTGGAAGCATAGCTAAACCTGCGACAAAGGCATTGTTCCCTTGGACGATTTGGACAAAGTTCGGTAGGACAAAAGAAACACCAAGTAATAAAAATTGATAAACTAAAAAGCTAAATAAGAATAAGCGAAACGTATGGTTTTTAAAAATTTCAAGTCGGATCAACGGATGATCGGCTTTTTTTGTTCGTTGATAGAAAAGGATGAATCCTAAAATGGCGATGACTAAGGATGCCCAGCCAATCCAGTCTCTGAACATGCTTAGAAAAGTTAAGCTTCCACTGAACATCAGACTAATACCAAGGACGCTGAGTAAATCTAAGCGACCAGATTTTTCCACCTTAAATTTAGGAATCGCGTATAAGCCAATCCCAAGTGAAAGGAGTAACACTGGCAATAGAAAGATAAAAATATGACTCCATGAGAAATTAGCAGTTAAGATCCCACCATACGTAGGACCAATCGCTGGTGCAATGGCGGTTGTTAAAGTACCAAGACCCATCATCGTTCCTCTTTTTCCCATAGGAGCAAAAGTCAAGATGATGTGAAACATCAATGGCAAGGCTATCCCTGTCGCAGCACCTTGGAGTACCCGTCCTAAAAGCAGTAACAAGAAGGTAGGGGAAAAGTAATCGACCAATAAACCAGCAATAAATAGTAAATTGGAACTCAAGAAAAGAGTACGCAGGCTAAAGTTTTTTGTCAGATAAGTTGAAAGTGGCACAATGATCGCAATCATTAATAAGTAAATGGTTGTTACCCATTGTACTTGGGAGGTACTGATTTGAAATTCCTGAATCAGCGTTGGGAAGGTCACGTTCATTGCGGTTTCGATCAAAACACCTGCAAATGACATGATCCCTGTGGCAAGTACAGCAGGAATTAATTGTAGTTGTTTTTGTTTTTGCATGTTTTTCACCTCTAAATTATTTCGTAAAAAAAGAGAGAGATTTCTATTCGAAAATAGAAACCGCCTCTCTCTCGACACGCTAGGCGTGTTATCTGTACGATTTATCGTTCGGCTTATTCTAGCACAAGTCTAAAAATAGTGTCAACCAGATTAGCCAATCCAATGTAAAAGAGTTATGATAGTAGTGAAGAAGAAAACAAGGAGGGCCTATGGAAAAAATCGAATGGAGAAAAACCGACCCTAGTTATCGTATGTCAAAGAAACCGCAATTGATCACACTCCCTGCTCAAAATTTTTTTTGCATCAACGGAATAGGTGATCCAAATGGAGAAGAATTTAAGCGTCGTGTAGGTAGTTTGTATGCTGTTAGCTATACGATCCGAATGGCACCTAAAAATGATTGGCTGATCCCTGATTACTCCCCCTATACTGTGTATCCTTTAGAAGGTCAGTGGGGACTGCAAGAAAAATTTTTGAACGAACCAGTGATGTTAAAAGAGCATTTTTCTTATCAGTTGATGATCAAGCAACCGGATTTTGTGACTCCTCAAGTTGCTGCAGAGGCGTTAGTACGAGCCAAAACCAAAATTCCAGAAGACCTAGCTAGTCAGCTCGTTTTTAAGACGATTGAAGAAGGCCTTGTGGCGCAGATCTTACACATTGGTTCCTACGACGATGAACCAGAAACATTTGAAAAGTTGGCTTTATCTCTCAAGGAAAAAGGCTATCGCCGAACTTCAAAAGAGCATAAAGAAATCTATATGAGTGATCCCAGAAGGACGGCACCAGAAAAATTAAAGACGATTTTGCGAGTAACCGTTGAACAAGACAAATCAGTCGAAGTGTCAGACATCAACTAAAAGAGAGAAAGATTCCCTGTTTTTTTGCTATAATAGATACGAAGAGGTGTTTTTTGTATGAAAAAAAATCAACGACAATCATTGATTCGCCAATTGATTACTGAGCATGCCATCGGTACGCAAGAGGAATTATTGAATCATTTGCAGATGAATGGGGTCAATGCAACGCAAGCAACGATCTCACGAGATATACGTGAGTTGAAACTTGTGAAAATCCAAGATGAGAATAAACAAATACGCTATGCGTTATTCAATCAACAAGCGGATTCTTTGATGGAAGATCGCTTGCGAAGTGCGGTCAAACGAGAAGTATTACGAATTCAACGGATTCAATTCATGATCGTTGTCTTAACAGAAAAAGATGGTGCGGATGTGGTAACAAACTGGTTAGATGAAGTTGATTATCCAGAAGTGGCTGCGACGATTGCCGGCGTTGATACGTTCATTATTATTTGTCGCACAGAAGAAGAAGCCCAGGCTTTCGCTGAAAAATTAGAGCAAATGAGAGAATAGCTCACGTTTAGTCTAATGATCAATGGAAGCGCTAAACTTATTGACGTTGTGTAAATCGTACTAAATTCCATGGATACTGGACTTGCAAGAATGGTACGTAATGATTGGAAGGGTGTCTTTACAATCTGGATCATTCTAAAGCTCCAATCAATTTGAACAAGTATACAGTGAAAGAGGGGCGAGCAGTCCAGTGATGACAAACATGATCATTTTTCTGACGATTTTAGTTTACGGCGTCAATTTTTTGGCATTTATGTACATTAAAATAAAAGAAATCAAAAATTACCTAGAAAAAATTGCGATCTATTTTGGTGTGAACATGACATTGTTGTTCACCAGTAGTATTTTCCTATTTTTTGGTAAGATCGTCGAAGACGGAATATTGTTGATAGAATAATAGAAAAAACTGATGCCCATTAATATAGGGCATCAGTTTTTAATTTTCATTTATTTTTTTTTGGGAGGGGTACCGTACATTTTAGGTGTTACCGGTTTTAATTTAGGTGCTTTGCCTTCGATCTTAGGTTCTTCCAACCATTGATACTCCCCTTCACCATCTAAAGCTTTACCTTTTGCCCAAGAACCTTCGCTACTTTCGTCACCTTCTGAAAAGTTATAGAAATCATAAGCAATATCTTTACGTTCTTCTTCTCTTGGGAAAGTCGTAGGAACAAGAATACCGCCTTCTGTTTCTTCTAATTCTTTGACAGCCGCTGCCCAAAGGTTTTGATGATAACTGTCTCTAGCCAATAAAACTGATAGTAGGTCTTTTACGCCACGATCATCGATCATTTCGTAAATACGTGCCACTTGTAGTCTTCCTTGAGATTCTGCGTTTAAGTTTGCACGAAAATCAGCAAGTAAATTTCCACTAGCAACAATATAACCACCACTCCAAGGATTACCAACGCTATCCGCAGGACGAGGTCCTAAGCCAGCTACAATAGCGTGTTGAGGATTCATGCCGGAAATGATCGCACCAATCGTTGGGTCTTTTTTCATTGCTTCTTCTTGATCTTCAACAGGTGCATCTTCAAGTAAGCGAGCAACCATTGTCGCTAACATTTCAACGTGTCCAAGTTCTTCTGTTGCAATGTCCATCAGCATATCTTTATATTTTTCTTCTCCACGACAGCTCCAACCTTGGAAAAGATATTGCATCGCTACACTCATTTCACCATACTGTCCGCCAATCAATTCTTGTAAATATTTTGCGATTAATGGATTCGGACGATCTGGTTTTGCCTCAAACTGTAATTCTTTTTGGTGTCTAAACATCAAATCTCCTCCTAATCATTTTTTAATACATTACTATTGTTATATGTAATGGAAAAAAATTCAAAGAAAACGCTCTAGATATTATAGTTATTTTATAAACGTTGATTTATCAATGTTTTATTCTGTGAAAATGACTTCGTTAAAAGAAAATATTAGGAATAGCTCAATGAAATATTTTTGTTTATAAATGATAACTATTGATAATTTCCAATTGTATTCTCATTTTTGTTAACAGAAAGTAAGTAACGAGAAAGAAGAGCTGGTCACATCAAAGAACGATTGTTTTTAAGTCTCAGGTCAAAACGCTTTTGTCACGACCTGATCCACGGTGTTTGAAAGCCAACTCCTACGATATTAAGTCAAAAATTGAAAAAATATGAGAAGCTATTTTCTCAATTTCCGTCTTAATACTTGGAGCTGACCGGCTTTCTCACGACCTGATAAACGGTGTTCAAGAAGCAACACTTCGGTCCTAAGCAAAAAAAAATCAAAAATGAAAGAGCCATTTTCGCTTTTTTTTGCTTATGCCTTAGTGCTGATCGCTTCTTTCACGACCTATTGTTACTTGTAGAATGTTTGCTTCTTTGATATGGTTAGTACAAGAAAAACATCGGAGGTATATCATGGCTAAAATTATGGTAGTGGAAGATGAAGAGATCATTCGTCAGCTGATTATGGAAGAGTTGGAGAAATGGCAATTTGAAACCTATGGAACGTCAGATTTCAATCAGGTTTTTGCTGATTTTGAGAAAGAAGAACCACAACTTGTTCTTTTAGATATCAATTTACCAGTGTTTGATGGTTATTATTGGTGCCAGAAAATACGAGAAATTTCCAAAGTCCCAATCATTTTTATTTCAAGTCGTAATACGAATATGGACATGATCATGGCGATGAACATGGGGGCAGACGATTTTGTGACGAAGCCGTTTCAAATCGATGTCTTGATTGCTAAAATCAATGCTTTGTTGCGTCGTTCATATAATTATGGTGAGTTGTCGAGTGAAATGATGACCCATAATGGAATCACGTTGAACGTCGATAATGGCAGTATGGAGATTAATGGTGAAATGATCGATTTGAGTAAGAATGAGTATCGCTTGTTGTTTATTTTAATGAAGCAACACGGGAAAATTTTGACTCGTGAAAAATTGTTGCGTGCGTTGTGGGATGATGAACGGTTTGTCGATGACAATACACTGACGGTCAACATCAATCGCTTACGTCGTAAAATCGAACAGGCAGGGATCACCGATTATATCGAAACAAAAGTCGGCCAGGGGTATATTGTTCCCTGAAAGGATGAAATACAACTATGAACTTTTTTAAGTATTTGAAAGATCAATGGTCGCTGATCGTCGGTTGGATATTTTTTATTTTATTGACGATTTTTGTGATGTGGTTAGCCCCTAATATAACGGTCGATTGGGCCACGATTGCTTACTTAACATTGATCGAAGGTGTTTTCTTAATCTTTTTTTTACTTGTCTGTTACTTGAGTAAACGTCGGTGGTGGGCAAAATTGGCAAATCTACAAAAAAATTCTCCCTTGCAAAATTATTTAGATGGTGGACATACAGAGGAAGAGAAGTTGATAGAAGACTATATCAATCAACTGATACGTGAACATCAGGAAGTGATGCAAGAAGCCATCACGAACCAGCAAGATCAAAAAGATTATATCGACTCATGGGTCCATGAAATCAAAGTACCCGTAGCGGCTTCAGAATTATTAGTACGATCGATCGAGTTTGATATCGATGATCAAAAATATACATTGTTAGAAAATGAGTTGTCTAAAATCGATGAGTATGTGGAACAAGTATTGTATTATGCGCGCTTGGATAGTTTTTCAAGAGACTACTTGATCCAAGAATACAGTATCAAGAGTATCATCCAACCCGTCATTCGTAGCCAAGCAAATTATTTTATCCAAAAGAAAATACGTTATGAAGTGATAGGTGAAGATCAAACGATTTTGACTGATTCCAAATGGGTGGCTTTTATTTTCAAACAGATTCTTAGTAATGCCATTAAGTATACGCCGGATGAAGGCGAGATCAAACTATTGATCGAGAAGACGACAAAAGGCGTAAAATTTTCTGTCAAAGATTCAGGCATCGGTATACCGAAAGAAGATGTTGGACGGATTTTTGACAAAGGCTTTACAGGGGCGAATGGCCGTCTGAGCAAAACCCACTCTACTGGTCTAGGATTATACCTCGCTAAAAATCTTGCGGAAAAATTAGGGATTTCTCTCACTGTTGACTCGATCGAAGGAGAAGGGACGACTATGTCTTTGTTTTTCCCTATCTTGAGTTTTTACCAAGAAGAACGCTAAAAAAATGGGATTGCGACATGTTCACGCGTATTTCTGAAGGAACTACCGGTTGAACATGGTCTAATTTGGTTGTGATAGAAGTGTGTTGACCTTAGATGATGATTGGAAAAGTTTTAATATAGTTATACATCAGCTGTTGCCCCGAAAGTAGAAGAATTTTCGAGGTAACGGTTGATTTTGTTTATGATTTATTAGTGACTGATTGAACTTCATAGAATCGTCAAGGAAGTTAAGTTAGAAAAAAGTGAGAAATAAAAAATAACTCTTGTGTTGTTAACGTTTTCGTTGATATGTTCTATAACATGTGACATTTAAAAGAAGGAGAATGTTTATGGAATTATTAATCGCATTAGTCCCAATGGTCGCGTGGGGAAGTATTGGTTTAGTCAGTGGAAAGATCGGTGGCGATGCCAATCAACAAACATTAGGAATGACGATCGGTGCATTTCTTTTTTCACTCGTTGCTTTTTTCATCGTTAATCCAACGATCACGCCATGGATCACATTGATTGGATTTTTATCTGGTCTAGCGTGGAGTGTCGGACAAAATGGGCAGTTTCATGGGATGAAATTCATGGGAGTATCTGTAGGATTGCCGTTATCCACTGGTTTTCAATTAATTTTGAATACGATTGCGGGCGCTGTTTTTTTCCATGAATGGACACAAACAAAAGATTACGTTTATGGTATTTTAGCGCTGATTCTTCTTGTAAGCGGTGCGTATTTGACTGCTCGACAAGATGATGAAGGAAAAGTCGATACAGATAATAAAATGCTTGATTTTGGTAAAGGATTCAGAGCATTGATCTATTCTACTTTAGGTTATGGTGTCTATACGATCATCGTCAACTGGGCGAATTTAGATGCGATGTCGATTATTTTACCGCAAAGTATCGGTATGATCTTAGGGGCAAGTTTCTTTGCTTTCCGAAAAGTAAAAGTTGATCAATATGTTTGGAAAAATATGGCGAGTGGATTGCTATGGGGAATCGGTAACGTATGTATGCTATTGACCGTTAAGTCATTAGGACTAGCAGTCGGTTTCTCTCTTTCTCAAATGGGGATCATCATTTCAACTCTAGGTGGTATTTTTATCTTAGGGGAGAAAAAGACAAAAAAAGAGCTTATATTTGTAATTGTAGGTTGCCTTTTAGTTATTTTTGGTGGTATCCTTTTAGGGTATATGAAAACAGCGTAAAGCTGTTTTTTTATATACTCAAAAATCAGGGGGAGGGAATTTAATGGATTTGTTTCGTAAGAAAGAAATCAGTCTCAATCATACGAGTGAGATGAAGAAAGAACTAAAAACATCCGATTTGATCATGCTTGGCATTGGCGCGATCATCGGTACAGGTATATTTGTCGTAACAGGAGTGGCAGCAAACCAAAATGCAGGTCCGGCACTATCATTATCGTTTGTTTTAGCAGCGATCGTTGTGATTTTATCTGGTCTAAGCTTTGCAGAATTTGCTTCGCGGGTACCAGTGATTGGCGGACCATATGCGTATCTATACGTCGTATTCGGTGAATTTGCCGCTTGGTTGACTGGATGGTTATTGATCGGTGAGTTCTTATTGGCCGTTTCATCCGTTGCGTCAGGTTGGTCCGGTTATGTACAAGGGTTTATTGAAAGTCTTGGTTTTGGCTTACCAACGGCGCTAACAGGTGGATATAATCCAGCCAATGGTACATACATCGACTTAATTGCGGTGCTTGTTGTGATTTTCGTCACATACATTGTTTCTTTGGAAGCGAAGAAAGCGTTACGATTGAACAACATGATGGTTTATGTGAAATTTGGAATCATTGCATTATTTATTATTGTAGGAATCTTTTTTGTTAAACCAGAGAATTGGCAACCATTCACACCATTTGGCTTTGAAGGTGTCCTAGATGGCGCAGCATTAGTTTTCTTCGCATTCTTAGGATTCGATGCGGTAGCGATGGCTGCGGAGGAAGTAAAAAATCCTCAAAAAGATGTACCACGTGGAATCATTGGCTCGATCTTGATCGCAACCGTGTTGTACATCATCGTGACATTGATTTTAACAGGGATCGTGCCTTATACAGAATTAGGTGTGAATGATCCTGTGGCATTCGCGATGCGTTATGTAGGACATGGTACAGTAGGAGCGATCATCGCCGTTGGCGCGATCTTGACCTTATTGACTGTGACGATCTCCATGATGTATTCATTAGCTAGGTTATTATTTGCAGTAAGTAAAGATGGCTTGTTACCACAGTTCATGACAGAAATCGACAAGAAACATCGCACACCGAAGAAAGCGACGTATGCAGCAGGTATCGCCGCATTATTCTTCGCAGGATTCTTCCCATTGAATATCTTGGCAGAGTTGACGAACATCATGGCATTGGCTTATCTAATGTTAGTTAGTCTAGGCTTACTGAAATTACGTAAAATGTTTGGCAAACCAAAAGCAGGCGAGTTCAAAGTACCATTGGTACCGATTTTACCAATCATTTCGATCTTATCTTGTCTAGTCTTGATGTCACGTTTACAAGCGGTGACTTGGTTAGTCTTTGGGATTACGATGGTGATCGGCCTAGTGATTTACTTTGGCTATGGTTACAAACACAGTAAGATGAATACCGAAAAATAAAAAGATAAACAAAAAACCTTGTATCAAGCAGCATTGCTGATACAAGGTTTTTTCATTCTATTTGTTATTGCGTTAAATCGAGTAATTTTTGTTTCAAGTCTTCTTCCATATGGCCAAGTTCGACTTCTGCATGACGACGTTTTTCTTTTCCTTCTTGTTGGATACGAAGTGTTTCTTGGATCGTTTCGATCAAATCATTTTGTGTAGTTTGCAATGTTTCGATATCCACGATGCCACGTTCATTTTCTTTAGCAGTTTCGATGGCAGAGATTTTCAACATTTCTGAGTTTTTCTTCAATAAATCATTGGTTGTTTCAGAAACTTGTCGTTGTGCTGTAACTGCATCTTTTTGTCGAAGCAAGGTCAATGCGATAACCACTTGGTTTTTCCATAATGGGATGGCTGTAGCAATCGATGCTTGGATCTTTTCTGCCAATGCTTGGTTTGTATTTTGGATCAAACGGATCTGTGGCGCTTGTTGGATCGTGATCTGTCTGGCTAAGCGTAGATCATGAGTGCGCTTGTCTAGGTGATCAAGAAACTGTGTATAATCATTGGCGATCTGTACATCCATTTGATCCCCTGTTTCTTCTGCTTTTCGCATGGCTTCTGGAATGATCTTTGTCTGTAATTCTTCCATTTTTAATTCGCCAGCAGCGATATAAATGTTCAACGCATCAAAATAATCTTTATTTTTTTGATAAAGTTGTTCTAACATCAGATTGTCTTTTAATAGGCCATCTTTTTCTTTGTCTAATTTGACTGAGATCTTGTCGATTTGCGCACCGATTTTTTGGTATTTGGCAGTGACTTCATAAATCGATTGTTTGACTTTACCGAATACGCGTTGGAAAATATTTCCTTCTCCTGCACGTAATTCATCTGGATTTGCTTCTTGAAGGCGGTACATCAGTTCAGTCAATGAATCACCGACTGGTCCGATATCTTGTGCTTGCACGTGATTCAACATCGACTGTGAGAACTCACCTAATTTTGTTTGAGCAGCTGAACCGTAGCTGATGACCGATTGAGAATCAGTGACATCGATTTTTTCAGCCAATTGTTTGGCTTGTTCTTGTCTTTCAGCAGGTAATTTATCAATCAGCCGAGCAGCAGTTTGCTGTTCTTGAAGTGCATTGATTTCATTTTGTTGTGTTTGAGTCAATTTATCGACGGGTGTCGAAAAAGGATTATTCAATAAATCTTCTAAAGTATCATTTACAGGGGTTACTTCGTGTTTTGGTTCATGTGGATTATTTTCCATTAAAATTCCTCCTTATCGATTAAGCTAGAAAAAGTACCCGAAACAATCAGACGATGTCTAAGTGTTCCGAGTCCAAGAAATAAACGTGCTTATTCTTCTGGTACATCTTTATTATCACGCTTTAAGCTTTGTTTCGCAACAGATATCTCTACATCGATATCTTCCAAATCTTCCGAAACGAAATCTTGATAGTCTTTCGCGACTAATGAAGCAAGTTGATCAATGATCTGGGTACTTTCTTCCAGTTTTTGATAGGTCTGTTTGTTTTTGATCTCGTGTTCATTGATCTCAATATATTTGTTTGTCAAATCCACTAGGTTTGGCAAGTGGGTGTAAAGGAACTGACTCGCATCGTGCAATCGAGTGGGTTCTTTTACGAGTTCTTTGAACAAACCTTTTGCTGCTTTTACCGGTTCGTGACGAAGATCGATCGCTTTAAGCTTTGCCGTTTCGTACATATTTTTTTCTAGTTGTTCGATTTCATTTTTTGTTTGATTCATCGTTTCTCTAAAAAAAGAGATTTCACTCGGTGTCATGCCGTTTTCGCTATAATGGGTCGCTAATTTGTCAGATAGATTTGGTAAAGCTGTTTTGTCCTTAGGTTTTTTACGAAAACCAAAAAGCCCCCAAATCAGCAAAACTGCGCCAATTAACAAGATCATTGATATGATCGATACATCATTATAACTGAAGAACAGTATCACTAAGAGTAAACCTACGATCCATTTCCAATTCTTTTTAATCATCCTAAAAACCTCCGTGTATATTCATTGTCCACTCTGCTCATCTACTTCTTTATTTTAGCACAACCTTCTTAATAATTAGTATCGGACTAAAGGTGGATTTTATGAGTTTATAGAATTTCTAAGGTTTGGATATGGTAAACTAAGTAAGAAATCAAAAAGAAAATTGAAAAAAACAAAAAAAGTAGTTATTATAGGACAAAAGAAAGCAGGGGAAAAGATGCTTGAATATGAACAGTTTGAAGAGAAAACGATCCAACGAAAAGAAATTTATCATGGAGCGATCATTGATGTCGCTGTGGATGATGTTCGCTTACCAGATGGAAATATCGGGAAGCGTGAATTAGTCTTTCACCCCGGTGGTGTAGGAATCATTGCTTTTGATGAAAAGGATCGTCTACTATTAGTCAAACAATTCCGCAAACCTTTAGAGAAAGTGATCCTCGAAATACCAGCTGGTAAAATTGATCCAGGAGAAAAACAAGCGCCTGAGATCACTGCTGCTAGAGAATTAGAAGAAGAAACTGGATACCGCGCAGAGCGTTTGGATCATTTGACTTCTATGTATTTATCACCAGGATTTGCGAATGAACTCCTGCATATCTATCATGCAGTAAATATCGAAAAAGTGGAACAGCCTCTCGCACAAGATGAGGACGAAGTATTGGAACTTTATGCGTTGACTTTAGCAGAAGCAAAACAAGCGATGTCAGATCAAGTCATTTGCGATGCAAAAACGATTTATGCGATTCAATACTGGGAATCAATGAACAAAGGAAAGTAGAGGGATCGATTGATGGTCAAAGGACCGCTAGTCACACGTAGCGAAATCCGTAAACGACAGCAAGAACAAGCACAAGAATCATTAAAAAAACAAAGAAAAGCGGAAGCTACGTACAAACAAGAAGAAAAAAAGATCGCGAGTTTTTATCGTAAAGAACAAAAGAAAAATAAGCCAATCACGAAAACAAGAGCAGGCGAACGAGAAAAAACACGTAAATGGAATGCTGTTTTGATGAAAGGCTTGGTTATAGTCATTTTATTGTTAGCCATCGTTTTTCTGGCAGTTGCATTTATATAGAAAGAAGGAACAACTAAATGAAAATTGGAATCATCGGAGCAATGGAAGAAGAAGTAAAAATTTTAAGAGAGCAACTAGGACAACCCTTATCATGGGAAAGAGCAGGCGCTCTGTTTATCTCAGGCTCATTAGGCAACCATGAAGTCATCGTTGTACGTTCAGGTATCGGGAAAGTCTTAGCATCGATCACAACAAGCTTATTGATCCAACAATATGGTGTAAACATGGTCATCAATACAGGATCAGCTGGTGGCATTGGTGAAGGTCTACGTGTAGGGGATGTAGTGATCTCTGACAAAGTTGCCTATTTTGATGCAGATGTTACAGGGTTCGGTTACAAGCCAGGACAATTACCAGGTATGCCTCTTTATTATGAAGCAAGCACGTATTTACGTTCAGAAATGAAAAGAGCCGCAGAAGCAACCAACTTGAATGTAAAAGAAGGCTTGATCGTCACAGGAGATACATTTGTTGATTCGCCAGTCAAAGTCCAAGAGATCTTAGGCAATTTCCCTGAAGCACTTGCTTGTGAGATGGAAGGGGCTGCAGTCGGTCAAACGGCACAACAATTCAATATTCCTTTCTTGATCGTGCGAGCAATGAGTGATACTGCGGACCATTCAGCGACACAAAGCTTTGACGAATTCATCGAAGAAGCAGGGAAACGTTCAGCTGAAATGGTGATTGAATTTGTCAAACATCTTGTATAAGGAGTGAACCGAATGAAAGCATTGATTTCGATTGATTACACCTATGATTTTGTGGCAGACGATGGGAAATTGACGACTGGAAAGAGCGGTCAGGCAATTGAACCAGCTTTAACGAAGTATACAAAAAAGTTTATTGATGAGAAAGAATTTGTCGTATTTGCGATCGATGCACATGATCCCGAAGATGCTTTTCATCCGGAAAACCAATTGTTTCCACCACATAATGTAGTCGGAACGAGTGGCCGCGATCTGTATGGTTCATTGCAAGAGATTTATGCGGAACATCAAACACAAGCCAATGTTTATTGGATCGATAAACGTCACTATTCTGCATTCAGTGGAACAGATCTTGACATTCGTTTACGGGAACGTGGGATTACAGAGATTTATTTGACAGGTGTTTGTACAGATATCTGTGTCTTGCATACAGCAGTCGATGCCTATAACCTAGGCTATCAATTATTTATTTACGAAGATGCAGTTGCCAGCTTTGATCCAATCGGACATGACTGGGCATTGAAACATTTTCAAACAGCCCTTGGTGCGGAGATCATTAAGGGATAAAAAGAGTGAATAAAGTGGATAAAGGCGTTTATATCGTACTTTATCCACTATTTCTATTGGTCATTAACTGAAACAAAGAGAAATAGATACATACAAATTGATCAATGGGGTGTGCATAAAGTCGTTTCTACGTGAAGGGAAGGAATCGGTATGAGAAAAGGGAAAGCAAATTTGGGTTTTTTAGGTTTACTGGGAATTTTAGGGTTTTTAGGATATTTGCCAAATCTCTCAGGGTTATTTTCGCTCTTTGCATTATTTTCTTTGTTTGGCTTTTTTTTGGATAACAAAAAATGGGGAAGGTTTGAAAGATTTTTTTACGAAAGAAAGAGTTTTAACCAGAAGTATCTTACTGAAAATTATAATTTTTTCACTGTTATTAGCATATATTCTAACTATAAAACTGGGAGAGTTACAAGCGTTCGTCACTATATTTATTAGTATGTTTTTTTCTCTGTTAATTGTTTTAAATTCATATCTGAGCAGAGACTAGTAGGAGTAGTGTCTGCTGATCGGTGAAGAAAGTGTAAAATCATACATAAATTCAAATTAAAAATATCAAAAAGAAATATGAAATAAGCTGAAAAAGGCTCTTCGACAAGTAGTGTTTCTATTTCTACCATTAAGGGGAGTAGAAATGAATCTGGCGACTGAACCCGTCAGCAGTACTTGCAAGTTTGGTAGTAGGTTGTGATTAAGAATATTCCTTTGAATACCATAAGTTAAATAATTGTTATTTGCGAAACTTTTAGAGTATTAATGATAATAAAAGCCAGCTTTGAAATATACTAATCTTGTAGTAGAAATAGATTTGTTTGCATTCTTTACTGCTCTCTCATTTGGGGAAGTAGTTTCTTCTTGAGGTATTTTTGGAATAACTACAAAAGGTTTTAGTACTGAAGATGCTATTGCTAGAGGATTGGACACAAGTGGAAATGGTTGGATTGGATGATAGGTTGGTGAACCAAGCAATGTTTCACAGACTGTTTATTACGTAAGGTACATGAAATAAAACAATGTAAGTAAGGTGAAATAATGAAACAACTGGATTCCCGATATATCGTGGGTGTATTTCTTTTATTGTTTGTTTTAAGAGGAATCTTAGAATTTATTTGGAAAGGAAATTATTCATTTACTCTCGATGAAATTTATTTTAGAGTCCCGATTGTTGTTGGTGTTGTGATTGGATTGGATTGGTACCAATTCATAAAGGCTGGGGTACATTTAAATCTCTTTTTTTCATCTTTTTGAGTGATTATTTACTGAAAAAATCATTTGATCTTTTAGGATTAGAAAAAATAACTTTTACACTAGTACCTTATCTTATTATCTTAGGAGTCCTTTTAATTATTTTTTTTTGCTAGATTGATTATAAAAAACAAAAAAGGGGTTTCCCTACACTAAAAGAAGATCAGATAAAAAGGGGTTGTGACAGAAGTGTTCAGCCTTATTTTCGAAGAGGTTAATTCTGTTCCTACCCTTAGGTGGTGGAAGGGTACTAATGTATCACTCCTTTTTTGGTGTTTATTTATTAATGAGGAATGGAAGAATATAACAAATAAGAAGAATCGGTAATTTTCCATTATTTTCAGATTCAGACTTCTGTTTGTGGTTGATAGGAGAAGTGAGTGCAAGTTTCTAAGCTCACTTCAGCTGATTAAGTAGGAGATTATCTATAAAAATGAGCTAAATATAACAGAGCTTTTTTCGATTGGAGAAATGCACAAACTTTTGAAAATAGAGGTGGGTGGAAAAAACCAGGAAACCCACCTGAAAAACTGAACACCGCTGAAAGTCAGTTAAGTCAAATTGTGGGAGTAACCACCACTCGAGAATCAGAGTCAAAGATTGGTATAGAGATAAAATGAAAAAAGACTGTTTATCGAAGAAATCACTGTAAATAATATGATATAATTTTGAGGTAGAGAAGTGAAAAGATGGTGGCTAATCTCTTGAAAAAGGGGTGATGCCTATGGTTCATAGCTTTATCCCTAGAAGGGGGTAGGCAAGTGTCAAGTTTTGAAGCAATGCAACTGATGATCGCTTTTGCGACATTAGTTTTGCTGATTATTGCCGATAAAGACCAAAAAAAGTAACCATCTAATCCACTTTGGCGAGTAATTAGATGGTTAGAATATCAAACTAATAAAAGCTGCCGTCTTTTTAACGGTTCTACAAATGAGCTATGTTAGCGCATAGCTCATTTTGTTAATCATAGTATAGCAAAATAATTTTACCCTTGCAAATATGAAATAGACAAGTGTCGATTTTTTGAAGCAATGCAACTGATGATCGCTTTCGCAATGTTAGTTTTGCTGATTATTAACTATAAGACGTTAATACAATGAAATATAACTTTAAAAATAAGAGTATAAAGCAAACATTTTGGTGTGTCTGCTCTATACTCTTTTGACTTGTTATTTAACTAAGGTTAGCTTTTGGAACATCGTTTATTTGAATTTAAATCAGAAACAAAAATGAATTTGCAAATGAATTTATTTTTTTGCCCCATACGCCTAGTTTGTTAGGGAATTATTTACCAAATATGCACACGTTCTTCAGGTGCTAGATACATCGGATCTTCTTCAGTGATCGCAAATGTTTCATAAAACTCTGCTAAGTTTTGTGGCTGGATATTCGCCCGAAGTTTCGCAGGTGCATGAACATCGATTTGTAAAAGTAATTGTTGGTATTCTTTTTTCGCTTTTGTACGCCAGATTGTCGCCCAATTCATGAAGAAATCGGCTGCTGAATAATCGTCTTCTGTCATTGCAGCTTCTAGTGCGCAACTTAATCCGCCAGCATCTGCAATATTTTCAGAAACGGTTAGTTTTCCATTGACTGTGCCATCAGCAAAAGGTACACCGTCAAACTGTTCGATCATGGCTTGCGCTTTTTCTTGGAAATGAGCGAAGTCTTCTTCTGTCCACCAGTTATTCAAGTTACCGAACTCATCAAATTTCGCCCCGTTGTTGTCAAACGCATGGGAAATCTCATGGGCAATGACTGCACCGATTCCGCCGAAGTTTGCCGAGCTAGATTGTTCCAAACTATAAAATGGTGCTTGTAAAATCGCAGCTGGGAAAACGATCACGTTTCGGAATGGATGATAGTACGCATTGACTGTATCCGCGCTCATTTCCCATTCATCACGATCAACAGGCTTGTTCCATTTACTGAAACGGTCTTTTAGGGTTAGATGACTAAAGTTCAACGCATTTGAAAGCAAGGTTCCACCTTCATTTGCGGGAACTGTTTGGAACGCATCGAACAAGGCAGGGATTTTATCAGGGTAACCGACTTGGATGCCTAATTTGTTCAATTTCACAATTGCTTTTTCTCGTGTCGCATCACTTAACCATTCATTCGTTTCGAGTCGTTTTTGGTAAACATTGATCATTTTCTTGACCATTTTTTCGACATCTTTTTTCGCTGCTTCGCCAAAATACTTGTTACCGTAGTAATCGCCCAACACATGATCAAACTGTCCAGAAGCAAGGTAGTAAGCTGCTTTCTTTTGTGGCATTGCTTCATCGGTTCCTGATAAAGTCCGAGAGAAGATCCCACTGACTTGACGGAAATCTTCAGATAGATAACTGCTTAGTGAACGCACCGTTTTTACGATCATCCAGCTTTTAAGTAGTCGGAAATGTGGTGTCGTCAAAAGTTCAGCTAAATGTTCAAAGTAGACAGGGTCAGTAACGATCACTTGGTCTGGACGTGTGCCGATCAAGCCAGTAGTCAAGGTAGTTAAGTCAAGAGCATCGGTATATGCCGTAAATTCATTAAAGGCACGTGGATTGTACATTTGGCTATAATCTGCATTTTCTTCCGCGCTTTTAACATGGGGCGCAATCAATTTATCGAATTGGATCGCTTGTTCGACGATTGCTTCTGCCTGACTTCTTTCTCTGCCTGTCATTTCTAAAAGTTGGACCATCATATCAAAAAAGACGGACAATAATTGAGCACCATTTGGATGTTCTGCTTCATAATAAGTTTTATCTGGTAAAAATAAAGAGGGTGGTGAAGCGAAAAAGGCATTGACTTGCGCATTTTTCATATCTGCATCCACATCTAAGACAACAGGCAACGGTAAGCTGTCCAATGTCCATTCGGGAAATTGCTGATTTAATTCGTCAAAGGAAGTGAGTTGCTCGATTCTTTCGAGGATTGGTTGTAAAGGTGTAGCACCTAATTGATCTCTATATTCATAATCATTTGCTAGTTGATAATATGCAAGGAAGTGACGCATTTTATCAGATGTAACTTTTGTTGGATCAGCTAACATCTCATCTGTATCTCGCATCATTAGTTGATCAATGCCATCAACTAAATCCTGAAACCCACCAGTTGCTGGCTTATCGGCAGGAATTGTTGCTGTTTTTAACCATTCTTCATTTACTGCTTCAAAAAAATCTTGTTTCAAACGTTCTTGGTTCATTGAATCATCGCTCCTTTTTAGTTCCGTGTGCCCATTATCTAACAAAAAAGCAGAATAAACAAATGGAATGTAAAATCTATTTCAAAGCGACAAATTTTGTAATCGGTTTCTTTTGTAAGCAAGCTCTAAAAATCATTTTACATACGAATCAGGAAAAATGTTCAAAACGCGCAATCAACCATTAGTCGATCTGATTTATTTTTTTAGGACTATCCCTTATAATGTAGGTGGAGGTGATTGATTCTGAGTAAAGTAAGTGGGAAATGGCAAGAAATCACGCTCGATGGCAAAACAGAGCGAATCAGTGAGTTTCGTCTGCTAAAGAGAAGACGGGAGAACGAATACTATTTAGCAGTGATTTTTGAAAATGAGAGTTATTTGATCGTTGATCCTCATGGAAAACCAGTCGAATTTATTACAGCGGTAAACGCCTATTCAACAAGCATTGCAACATCCACTATGTGGCAAGAAGCCAGTATAAATGCAGAAGGAATTGACGATGAGCTGATCGATAAACTTCTGGCAAAGTGGGCGCAACAAGCGCCAACGACTTATTTAGTTGATTGTTGGGTAGGCTTGCCAGAGCAACGTTTCTTGACTTATAAAAAGTGGCGAACAACGTCTGGTTATCTTTGTGGCACTTATGCGGCAGCAGTGTTACTTGCCTACTATCAAGATTATCGTATGCCGAATCTGATTCCTTCAGATATTCGCCGAAAAGATTCCCGCGATGCGAAAGAATTGATCCAAAAACTGCGTAAAACGATCCAACCTTTAGGCTTGCCCACTGTACCTATCCAAGTAAGTACAGGGATCTCAGCCTTTTTTAGAACACAACAACAACCGATTTATGCCAGAAGTACAGTAGTCGGTTCTTGGCAACGAGCAACAAAGCGGATTCGCGAAGGAAAACCTGTGATGATCGGTATTTTAAGATTGCTAGGCAGTACCTACGGCAATCATTGGGTCACTGCTTATGCTTACTATGAATCAGCTTCTGGTGAGCGTTATTATAAAGTCCATGATAATTGGGGAAACACAAATAAAGTGATTCCTGCAAGTTGGGGAAATGGAACAGCCTCACTTCCTTGATTATTTTCAGAAAATACCAGAAATACGGAACGAAATATGTTAAACTATCGAAGAATAGAGAAGTTTGGGAGGATGTCATGAGTAAAAAGTATCAGGACGACACGTTGAAAATCTTTAGTTTGAATGGGAATCGACCGTTAGCAGAAAAAATCGCCAAAGTATTTGGAACAGAGTTAGGGAAAAGTGTAGTCAAACAATTTAGTGATGGAGAAATTTCAATCAACATTGAAGAAAGTATCCGTGGCGACCATGTCTACATCGTTCAATCGACGAATGCACCAGTCAATGATTACTACATGGAATTATTGATCATGATCGATGCGATGAAACGTGCAAGTGCCAAAACGATCAATGTGGTGTTGCCTTATTATGGTTATGCGAGACAAGACCGTACAGCGAAGCCCCATGAACCAATTACAGCAAAATTGATTGCGAACATGCTTGAAGAAGCAGGAGCGACTCGTGTATTGACCTTAGATCTGCATACGGTGCAAGTACAAGGATTCTTTGATATTCCAGTAGATAACTTATTTACAATGCCATTATTTGCGCATTATTACCGTGAACTTGGTCTGGTCGGCGATGACATTGTCGTTGTTTCACCAAAGAACAGTGGTGTCCAACGCGCGCGTAGCTTATCAGAGTACTTGAATAGTACGTTAGCGATCGTTGATCATGCGGACGAAGAAGTCGAAGGGACAGCAGCAAGTTACGTGATCGGGAATGTTCAAGGAAAAACGTGTATCCTGGTTGATGATATTTTAAATACTGGATTGACATTCGCTCGAGCAGCCAAAGTCTTGAAAGAAAATGGCGCCAAAGATATCTATGTTTGTGCTTCCCATGGCTTGTTGTCAGAGCCTGCAAAAGAGATCTTGGACGAAGCACCAATCAAAGATATCTGTATCACTGATTCTGTGTATACACCAGAAGACCGTCACCCAGAAAAATTGACGATCGTCACTTGTTCAAACTTGATGGGTGAAGCCGTCAAGCGTATCCATGAAAACACGCCAATGAGCCCACTGTTCCGTTTGGAAGAGAAGAGCTTTAGATAAAAATGAAACACCATAAAATGACGGAATTTAGGTCATTTTATGGTGTTTTTTGCTAGGAACTTGGACATATCTACTAAAAAATCCTCTTTTTGCCTAAGTTTATTTTTGGTAACTGGCTATTTCTATGCTAGAATGTGCCTAGTTCTATTTGAAAGGGATGAATACATTGGGCAATATTTATTTAGATCATGCAGCGACGACGCCGATGCATCCGTTGGTAATCAAAGAAATGATGGATATCATGGAAGGGACATTTGGCAATCCTTCGAGCATTCATGGATTTGGTCGGATGGCTCATGAAAAATTAGAAAATGCTAGACAAATCGTGGCAGATAGTTTGCACGCCCGCCCGCATGAGATTATTTTTAACAGTGGCGGAACGGAAGGTGATAATACTGCGATTCTTGAAACAGCATTCTCACGTCAAAATGAAGGGAAACATCTAATCACTACAGTTATTGAACATCCAGCAGTCTTGAATACGATGAAGTATCTTGAAAACAAGGGTTTTGAGGTTACATATCTACCAGTTGACCAAAAAGGAAATATCTCGATCGCTGACTTCCGCTCGGCTTTAAGAGAAGACACGATTCTAGTCTCGATCATGTACGGGAACAATGAAATCGGTAATTTATTACCAATCAAAGAAATCGGTGAAATTTTACGAGAACATCCAGCCTATTTCCATACGGATGCTGTTCAAGCTTATGGTAATCAAACGATTCATCCTCAAGAGTTAGGAATCGATCTTTTGAGCATATCTGGTCATAAAATCAATGGACCGAAAGGAATCGGTTTTTTATATAAAAGAGATGGCGTAAATATCCCACCTTTGCTTTTAGGGGGAGAACAAGAAGAAAAACGCCGTGCCGGTACAGAAAACTTAGCGGGGATCTGTGGATTAGCGAAAGCGGTAGAAATATTAACACTTGAAGAAAGAGAAGCACGTAATAAAAAATACTTGGACTTCCAACAACTGATTTTAGATAAATTGACAGAAAATGAGATTGAATATGCAATCAATGGGGATTTGACGAATAAATTACCTCATGTACTGAATTTACGTATTCCAGGGATCGTCAACGATCTATTGTTGATGAAATTGGATCTACAAGGCTTTGCGATCTCGATCGGTTCGGCATGTACTGCTGGAAATATCGAACCTTCTCATGTACTAGAAGCCATGTATGGAAAAGGAACACCATTCTTGAAAGAATCCATCCGCATCAGTTTTGGCTATGGGAATACAGAAGAAGAAGTCCAACGATTTGCTGATGGTTTAGTCAAAGCAATCTAAGCGCTAAAAAACCTAGTAAAACGAGTTAGAAACTTTTATAATAAAGAGGAAACTAAACTTACTGAGGTGAAAAAGATGGCATTTGAACAAACAGCGTCCGTACTCGGTTCTCCAGTTAGCTACCGTTTACATCCAGATGCAAAAAGATACACATTACGCGACAATGGCTTTACAGAAACAAATGGCGGGAACTATCAATTGATACGTCCGCTTGATGCAACACCACAAAGCAAAGAGGGTTTTAAATTAAAAATCACGGTTGCAAAAGACATCAAGACAATGAAGATGTCGATCACGACAGCCAATGGCTTGCGTGCAGTCGATATTTTTAAAGATCCAAAGCAAAAAATGAGTCAAGATAAGTTTTATTTCTTGATGGATAGCATGATCAGTCGTGGACTATTTGAAAAAGTAGAAGGCTAAGTACTCATGTGAAACAATAAAGAAAAACAAAAAAGTACCTAAACACTAGAAAAACAAGTGCATGTATCGTCTTCATGTGACAGCGAGCATGCGTAACTGTCCTTCCTAGCGCTTGGGTACTTTTTTATTTATCGGTCAATGATCATTCAACTTTTGACCATTCATCTAATGTTTTTCCTTGGGCATCTTTTAGTTCTAACCAACTATTTGTTCCGCCATAATACAGTAATAGGCTAGCTTCATTCACACTTTTGACGATGATGTCCTCCACAACTTTCCCATCTTTGATCTGCTCTTGGTAGTCAGCCCGCATCTTATCTCCATATTTCGCGGCATAACTAACCGAACCATCTTTATTCAAAGGGGCATCAAGTAATAACGTAGCGCCAGCTTTGATCAACATCTCATTGCGACTGATCCAGTAAAGTGTTGCCTTGCTACCACGAAATTCCACAGTAAAAGGAATCTCGCTGATTTGTTTCGTCCACCGATGACGCGCTTTGGCAGGTTTCTTTTTCGTTGCAGCAAGCGGAGCAAATCCGTAGCCAAACGTTGATAACACAGTCATTACTTTTTCGATCGTCGGGGCTAATTTTTTGGTTGCTTCAACTGGGATTTTTTCTTTGAAATCTTTGTCTTTTTCTAATGTTAGACCAGCTTCGGTGGCTTGATTATTCATTAGATACATAAAATAATCTGCTTCAAGATCCCATGGTAAATGGATAGTGATGACTTGGTCAAAGGATTTTGGGCGGATCTTTGTACCAATTGCCAGACACTTTTTGTCTAAGTAATAAAGATAAAAGGAATTTTCTATTTCTTTTACTGGCTTTGAACAAATAGAGAGTTGGATTTGTTCTTCCTCTAATTGGATCTGTGTTTCAGAAGCAGTGATCGTTGTGTGAAAACTAACCTTAGTCATAGGTGTATCCTCCCGTTTTTTTCTACAGTGTATCATGTTTTTCAAGCAATAATAAAATAATCATAATTATAAAAAAATATAAGACAAATGAATGGTAAAATACAGAAAGAATACAAAATTAGGAGGCGTTATGCAGAAATACTGGAAAAAGAATATTAATTTATTTTTGATGGGACAATTTTTATCAGGAATCACAAGTATGGTTGTTCAATATGCTATTATTTGGTATTTGACGCAAGAAACAGGTTCTGCGACTATTTTAAGTTTTGCCACATTATTAGGAATGCTGCCGATGGTTCTATTAAGTCCATTTGTTGGGCCACTGATCGATCGCTGGGATAAGAAAAAATTATTGATTTATACGGATATCATTGTTGCGATCTTTGCACTTATTTTATCCATTGTAGGAACAGTGATGTCGACCTTTCCGCTCTGGTTAGTGTTTGTCTCTTTATTTATTCGTTCGGTCGCACAGACATTCCAAATGCCGACGATCCAATCAATTTTACCAACAATGGTTCCAGAAGAAGAATTAACAAGGATCAATGGGCGATTGGGTATGGTGCAATCAGCGAATTATATCGTTGCTCCTGGATTAGGTGCTTTTTTATTTGCTGCGGTACCAATGAATGCTTTGATTCTTTTGGATGTATTAGGTGCCATTCTTGGTGTAGGATTGTTGATTCTTGTGGTAATTCCCAAGATGGACATCCAAGGAGAAACGGTTCATTTGTTAGCGGATACTAAATTTGGAGTAAAGAAACTATATGAGAAGCGAGGGTTATGGCATATCATGCTCAATGGGGCAGTTTTCATGCTGTTGTTCATGCCTGCCGCAAGCTTATATCCACTGATGACCATGGGTTATTTTAATGGCACAGTTGGACAAGCGGGATTGATCGAAGTCATTTACGCCGTTGGGATGTTAGTCGGAGGCGCAGTCATTGGTTTTTCTGGTCATTTTAAGAATCGAATGCAGCTAGTGATCATCTCTTATATCGTTTTAGGGGTATCCGTCACAGCAAGTGGTTTATTGCCAGCAACCTCACAAGGATTTATTTACTTTGTTCTGTTGAATGCCATTGCCGGTTTGGCTACGCCTTACTACAATACATTAGTCATGGCGATGATCCAACAAAGTTTTGAGCCAAGCATTTTAGGAAGGGTGTTGGGTGTGTTCAATTCACTGATGTCTCTGTCTGGTCCAATCGGTTTGATCTTTGCTGGACCACTAGCAGATGCTCTTGGCGTGGAGAAATTGTTTGTGATTGCTGGTGTCGGTACATTACTTTGCGCAATTGCACTGTACCTGGTTCCTTCAGCCAGAAACTACGATTTAGAATTACAAAGTAAACATAGCTAAGACAAAGCAATAAATTTCTTTTTTAAAGATAGGCATTGATTGCCTATTTTTTTGTTTTCACATACGATATTTATAAAGGAGAGTGAGCTTAGATGAATTATTTTATCAGTGATATGCATTTTTTCCATGAACGGTTGCTCGGTAATAGTGATTTTTCGCCACGACCATTTAAAAATATTGCCCACATGCACCATCAATTAATCACTAGTTGGAATGCAGTCGTAAAGGAATCCGACCATGTTTATCATCTAGGGGACCTCGCGATGCACCCTAAGTATGAAAAAGGTAGCGCAGAAATTCTTTCCTTAGTCAAAGAACTGAATGGCACGATCCACTTTATCAAAGGGAATCATGACAGTCGGGCCTTTTTCAACTACTTGGAACAACATGATCCGTGGAAAAAGGAAGGAAAGCAAAAGTTTCACTTTTATGATGTAGGTGTCATCATAAAATTCAATCACCAACAATACTATTTGACCCATTATCCATTGTTGCTCGGAGGCAATGATAAAATACGCAATCTTCATGGACATATCCATCACTACAGCGTACCCATCGGCAACGACGTCAATGTAGGCGTAGATGCTCCAGAGCGAGAATTATTAAAAACAAAACGCCCGTTTGGCACGCCACTTTCGGAAGCAGAGATTGAAGAAATCTATGAAGCAAAGTTTCAAGAGCTACAAAAAATTCAACGCTAAACATCGCTCGATAATTTTAAACCGTTAGTTATTTTTAAATTATTCTTAATTAAAGAATAGTTTAGATAATAAGCGGTTTTTGTTTAAATTTAAATCCATTTTTTACCTAGATTTTAAGTTATTATAAATCCATATCAAATAGAGAGGTGATGACATATGATCAAAAAATTGAGTGTAAGTTTAGCTTCAGTTGGCCTATTCAGTGCATTTGCTTTTGGTGCTGTTCCTACCTTTGCTGACACATCGCAAGGAACAGAACAAGTCGGTGAAGAAGTAGAAACAAAAGAAGAACTATTAAAAATGTTGCAAGAAGAATACGGCACAGAAGACAGATTTTATCTTGAATTTGAGGATGATGAATACAAAGAAGAAATCAATCCAGTAACTGGAATGGCTAGAACCACTAATAAAAAAACAGGGGAAACGGAAGAATATGAAGCATTCGGGGAATTTGAATTATTTACAAAAGAAGAATTTCTAAAATCACTACAAGAAGAATACGGGACAGAGGACAAATTCTTTTTAGAGTATGAAGATGATCAAACGAAAGAAGAAATCAATCCGATTACTGGAATGGCTCGAATAACAGATAAGGAAAAGGGGACGATTGAAGAGTACGATGCGTTCAAAGCACTTGAAACAGTCACAAATGACAAACTGCTTCAAACATTGCAAGAAGAATATGGTACAGAAAATCGGTTTTATCTAGTCTATGAAGATGAAGAGATCAAAGAAGAGATTAATCCTGTAACAGGAATGAGTCGACTGACTGATAAAGAATCCGGTGAAGTCGATGAACTCTCCCTCATCGAAGAGACAGAAGTTGCTGGATCAAAAGAATAACCATTAGGAAAAGTAGGTGAGAAGAAGGTGGGGGATGGATTACCTCAAGAAATAAGGCGACAGCTACAAAAATTGTTTTCAAATTTTTGTAGCTGTCGCTTTTCTGATGAGGTTACCTATGTTTCCAACGCATATGCGGTTTTAAGGTGTGAGACAAAAGGAAATGTTACTTTTGTCTCACACCTGTTTTATTTTCGACATTCATCTAGATACTAGGTGGAAAAAGTGTAGAGTTCATTTGTTCAATCCTTGTTAACAACTTTATAGATTCATCAGACATAAAATCCAAGGAGCTATTGAAAGTTTAAATAATACAATTGACGAGTTTTCCTTGATTATTCAATCCTTTACCAACAGTGGCTGTCCCATCATTCAAACGTTTAAGATCATTCGTGATATTTGTTGAGTAGACGATAAGGACCTCTTCTTTTGTATATTGATTCAACCAGTCGATCGCGTAATCCACAGATTGGTTGACGCCGATATGATAGTAATAATTTTGGTAAATCGTTTTGGCTTCATCGGTCATTGTAAAATCATGGTTCAGTCCATACCCGTTTCTCTGAGAAGCAGGCGTAGTGAAAGAGCCATGGAATCGTAGATAAGTAGCGGAACGATAGGTACCATTTTCTAGCTTGATCAAGGCATGGAAGTTATTAAAGAAGTAATACCAAGTCGGACGGTTCTTCGTGTAGGATACATCATAATTCAATGGATTCGGATAGGCCAGATCATAATTTTCATAGACACTTAAATTCTCCGTGTAATCAAATTTTCTTTGAGTAAATGCTGGAGGAGTATGTACTACTTGACTAACTAAATAGCCATATGAAGGATGTGCTTTTTGATCGATTTTTGAATAAGTCGGATTATAGCGTAAGTGATTACTATCCGTCGTGATATCTTTTGAGTAAACAATATCAAAGCTACACTGAGTATAGCGATTGATCCAATTCATCACGTAATTTGGGATATCCGCAAGTTCAATACCATTAGGTACAACAGGGATATTTTTATCTGCGTATTTTTGCTTCGCTTCATCAGTCAAAGCGAAATTGGTGAATAAATCTAATTGTGCAACAACATTTCCATTGGCGTTCCGACCGAGTGTAAGTGATTTATTGGTGTAGGGACGTTGGTTGTTTTGGTCGATGGCTAAGAAATGATAGTCGTTTTCAAGGTAATAAAGGTTAGAATTCGGGCTGAAAACAAAATCTTCACCTTGAAGCGGCGCACCTTCCCCTGACCAAGTAATATTTTTTATATAATCGATGTGTTCGGGAAACGAAGGACTGATTTTTTCCAGTTTATCGGAGCGTTTTATATCATTAGGCGTAATCGTTGGTGATTCGAATAGGTCATCTTTTGACTCGATGTCGATTCCATGGAAATTTGGGTCATCTCCAGGCGTCAGGTCATCAATGCTGCCATCAGGTGTAGCGTTCATATATGCAGCCCATACGAGCATGGAACAGTACCAACTTTGTCTGCTAAAAGTACGATCCCGATGTCCGATTATATCTAATGCAGAATATTTTTTTCCTAATTGACTTTTCATAAATAAAACAGCAGCTTGTTTTTGTAAAACAGTTGCTTCAGGGACTCTTAAGATAGAGGCATTGGTATAATCAAAACGCTCGTCATCTAATACGCCGTAGACAACGCCATCACTTTTGGCGCCGAAGTTTCCTTTTGTCGCTTCAATTGTTCGAATATATGTAAAGGTTTCTTCTTTTCCGTTGATCATATGAGTTTTTTCAACAATATCATCGACAATCATGACATGATGCAGATATCTGATGACCATATCAGCTCTGTTTACCTCAAAAATAACATCTCCAGGCTGGACCGTATTTAACAAGTCATAAGTACCATATTCCGGCTTCTTTTCAAAAGTAATATTATCTAAAGAATTGCCAATATTGAAAGACCATAGTGGTGGGATTTTCGCTAACCATTCTGCTTCCTCGGTTAAATACGTGTCATTGACGGAATGTGCATATTCTTTTAATTGATCCTCATCTAAATAAGGTGTCTGGTTGTAGTAACCAGCTGAAAATTCCTCAAATGTCTGCTCGAAGGAAGCGTATTCATTTTTGAAAAATTCATAATAATCCTCTAAAGACTGATAAGAGTCCGCTTCGGCATGTACCTGCATATTTGAGAATTGAAGTGAAACGATTAATAAAAAAGTTGTGAAAAAAAGTTTGAGCTTCATGATATTTCCTCCTTAATTTTATGATAAAATAATAACATACAAATATTTATAAAAGCACCTATTTTTTTGATTTTATATGTTTTTTTATATGAATTTATGGAAAAGCTTTTATCTAATTATGTTTATCATTAAAAGTTAATGTGAAGAATTTTCCATTATTTCTCTGCAAGTTAATTAATTCATTTTAAAGTTATTTTAACTTTTATTTTAAATAACGATTTATTGGTTTTTGATTGTTAGATGTATAATTTTTCTATTAATCCAAAAATAGCTTTGATTATTTTAAATGAAGCGAAGAAAGGAGTAGCTTATGAATGGGTACAAAATCGGCTTGTGTACGTCAATGTCCTTATCTATTCTGTGTATTATTGGTTCGCTGATTGATGGACGTGGACTAATTGGATTATTGTTAGTTTTTTTAACAATTATTCCAGGATTTTTTGGGATCTATTTTACAACTAAAATCACTATGGATAAGCTTCTGAAATCTTTTTTGTTCATCGTAAATTATTTATTCGCAACGCATCTTCATATCAGATATTTCATCCAGTTTTTAACGAGGGTTCTATAGGTTGTCAGAGATCAACGAATAAAAATCAGCTGAATCAGCGAATAGCGTTACCTAAAATTTTTAGAAGAAAGGAAGATTAGATGAACGGTTATAAAATCGGGTTAATTGTTTCTATGATTTTATCGATCTTATGTTTATTGGGAATACTCATAGATTATAGAGGGTATGTTGGTTTTATTTTGTCATTTGTAATCATAATTCCTGGCTTTTTGGGAATTTATTTTACTACAAAAACTACCATGAAAAAGTACATAGAGTGGACTCTGTTAGTCGTGAATTATTTATTTGCGACTACGCTCATCGGATGGGACGTTGTCCATGTTTTCTTACGATTTTTTTATAAATAAAAAGGACCAGACGTATCAATAAAGATATTGAAAGCAGGAGAAAAAAATGATTCAAAATAAAAAATACTGGATTTTGTCGTTTGTATTATTGATACTTTCATGTCTACTTGCTAGACATTATTTTTTATCCTATAGACTATATCCACTTGTATATCAAAGGATTATTGTCTACGGTTGTTGGATACTAAGCGGATTTAGTTTATTTTTTTGTCGGGCGATCAGTAATAAATTTCTGAAACGCATTGTCATTAGCATCAACATTTTCTGTATTTATGGTTGGTGGTTTATATATGATTTTTGAAAATACAGATATTCATAAATTTAAAAGGAGAATAAGATGACGAATAACCAATTCAGATTATCTATAGCAATGTTTTTTTCGATGAGTTGCTTTGTTGGAGGAATCATTTCCGGAGAGAGTGCTCTACGGATTATTTTGTTTTTCATGATGACTTTTCCAAGTCTGCTAGGACTTTATTTTTCCACTAAAGCGGAACTTCGACAGTATAAATGGTTGCTTATTTCTTTGAATTACTTTTTTGCTACGTATATTGTTATTGGGCAATTCATTGAATGGTTTATTAGAAAGTTTATCCAAATGAGTTAAGACTATTTACGAGGAGGAATAGGAATGTTAACCAAGAAAAATTATTTAGAATTTATTCTTTCAATTGTTTTATTGGCAATCTCTATTCTTTTATTTTTATTCTATGCCTATCCGTATTCTAAATTGCAATATGAAATCAGAATATTCATCATGACGGTTTGTTGGTTATGTAGCACTGCAAGTTTGTTTTTTTCAACGAAAATCACTTATCCATATTTGAAAAGAGGAATCATATTAGTGAATTTTTGTTGTATCTATGGTTGGTTATTTTATTTTGGTTAGTCTATGTGTGCTTGTAAAATAGTAAAAAGGAGCGTATAAATGTCTTTTCCAAAAAAATAAGTCTCGTACAAAAAAATCAGTAGTTCTATTGGTATTATCAATTTTTCTTGTATTTATTACGTGTGTCTTTGCTAGTCCCATCTTGTTTGACTCATTTAAGTATCAACCGCATCTATTTATAGTCACAATTTCGATTTGTTGGGTCATCAATGGAGGGAGTATCGTTTTTGCGTTAGGAATCGCAGATAGATACCTGAAAAGGACGTTGATTACGTTGAATTTTGTGTTTAGCTATGTCTTTTTATCTACGATTTTTCATTTTTCTTTGAATTTTTGAAGCTATTTCTGTTTTTAGTGAGAAATATTGATGTTGATAAGGAGGAGAAAGAAGTATGAAACGTGCATTGAATCTAGTCGTTTTATTTTTGTCAATACTTGCATGTGTCAGTGGTCTGTTTTATATACATATTTATTTAAGTGGAGAAATTGAGGGGATTCTTTTTGCATTAGGTTTAGGTTTTCCGGGTTTGATTGGTTTTTATTGTTCGACAAAAATAAAAAAGACGAAGTTGAAATGGCTACTGCTAGGGCTGAATTACCTTTTCGCTACTTACAGTACCGTCTTGATTATCGTAATTTATTGGTTACAAGTCTTCGGGATAGAGTTTTTTACAAGTTAGTACATTTTATTTTATGTATCAATTGAACAATTTAAAAATTAATAGAAATTATATCTAGTTGTGAGTGGATTTAAGAAAGAAGGAGTCACATATGATTATAAAACAGAATAACAAGTACTGGATTTTATCGATCATCTTTTTGTTCGCTTCTTGTTTATTTAGTAGCAGTTATTTTTCATCTTATAGAACTTTGCCTCTTGTATATCAAGGAATCATCGTTATCAGTTGTTGGTTATTGAGTGGATGTAGTTTGTTTTTTTCTACAGGAATCAACAATAAATTTATTAAGTGTATTGTTGTAGGAGCGAATATTTTTTGTATTTATGGTTGGTGGTTTATATTTTGATTTTTGAAACTACAGATATTCATAAAATTAAAAGGAGAATAAGATGACGAATAATCAATTCAGATTATTAATAGCGATGTTTTTTTCGATTTGTTGTTTTGTTGGAGAAATCGTTTATGGAGATAGTCCTCAGAGTGTCTTATTGTTTTTCATTATGACATTTCCTGGATTAGCTGGGTTTTATTATTCGATAAAAGCGAATCTTGGACGATACAAATGGATGATTGTTTCTCTGAATTATTTTTTTGCTACATTTATTATTATTGGACAATTCATTCAATTAATTGTTTTAACTTTGAACAATTAATAGAGTTAAATATTACTTGAAAGGGAGATTGAAATGAAAAGTACATACAAAAGATATTGTTCATTGATTATTTTACTCTTATCGATCAGTGTGATTACGTTCAGTATGGTTCAAGGAGGTCGCTATAGTATTGAATGGCGAGTAATATTGACATCGATTTGTTGGCTACTTAGCAGTATAAGTTTATTTTTTTCAAGGTTCATTGAAAGTAAAGCCTTAAAAAACTTAGTCATTTTTTTTGAACTTTAGTTGTATCTATGGTTGGCTGTTTTCCTTTAGTTAAGACTCTATTTACTGGTGAAATGAACAGTAACTGTACATAGAAAAAAGCACCATAACGCCACAATAAATAAAAGATGAATAGGAGATCACCATGAAATTCCATAAAATAGGATTGGGTCTTTCGATGCTGTTGTCTATCTTATTTATGATAGGGAGCTTTCTATATCGAGAAGAGCCACTTTCAAGTTTTGCATTTATCCTGTACATGGTAATTCCTGGACTTATGGGGATTTATTTTACGAACTGTCTTACGATGAGTAACTATCAGAAAGGATTTCTCTTAGTCGTAAATTATGGATTTGCGACCGCTATGAGTTTGATGCGTGTGATTGAGTTTATTTCTAGTAAGCTATGATCGGTAATCGTTGAAAAAAGGAGTGAGATGAATGATTTCGATTGAACCTAAAAGATTTAAGTTTTTTCCCTACTATTTATGTGCTTGTCAGTTTTTTTGCGATTTTTTATTTTTTACCGTATTTACCATATTTACCATATACTGGCGAGACTAAATTGATGATTTCCACGATTTGCTGGTTCTTGAGTGGGATTAGTTTATTTTTTTCGACAGGAATAAAATTCGGTTGGGTAAAAGTATTGATCATTTTGGTTAACTGGTTCTGTATCTTTGGCTGGTGGTTTTCTACTAGATAAGTATGTTTTAAAAGGAGTGAGTGGAATGTTTGTAAAAAAAAGTATGCCGAATAAATATATTTCGTTCTATCTATTGGCGCTTTGTTTTCTATTAGGAAGTTTAGTTTTTGTTTTCAAATTTTATTGGTTATTTGCAACAGTCCAATATTCTTGGTGGATCATCAGTGGAATCAGTTTGTTTTACTCAACTAGAATCCCCTCAGCATTCTTAAAAAGAGTGCTCATTGGCATTCATCTTGTTTTGATGTACGGTATTGTACTAGGAACTTTATTAGGTTTTGTCAGCTTTGGTAAGGTGGAGTATTTATTGTTCCCTGTTGCGTACGTATTAATTGTGGGCGCGCTTCATGAGTTAGAGAAAAAGAAAGCATTCTTTATCATGGGATTGATCATCCCGATGTCTATTTCTACACTCGCATTTATTTATGCTCATTATTTGATTATTTTTCAAAGTCATTCATTCGAAAGTTATTATTTGATTCCTTTACTGATGTTGATGGTGATCTCTGGCTTGATTGGATTATACGCCGCAACAAAGCTTGAAACTAGCTGGCGAAAATTTTACTTATTGTTTATCAACTATTTGTTTTCTACATATTTCAATGTTGTGCTGTTACTTTTGTTTTTGGTGAATGTAGTAAGAAACTGAATCACGAACAAAACGCCTCTCATAGCAAAGTTTTGGTATCTGAAAAGTACAGAATAGGCCAACTAAAAAACGTCGTTTTTTTAAATTGATTATTTAGGGGTGAAATTTTCAGAAAGATGACGTATAATGTAAAATACTGAAAAGTTGCGACCTTCAACTCGTAGATGTTTCAGAATCTAATTGAAATGATGGTGATACCATGACAGACAACAGCAAAACACGCGTTGTCGTTGGGATGAGTGGCGGTGTTGACTCATCTGTAACAGCACTTTTGTTAAAGGAACAAGGCTATGATGTAATCGGGATCTTTATGAAAAACTGGGATGATACCGATGAAAATGGCGTCTGTACGGCGACGGAAGATTATAAGGATGTAGCGAAAGTCGCTGCCCAAATCGGGATTCCTTATTACTCGGTCAATTTTGAAAAAGAATATTGGGACCGTGTGTTTGAATATTTCTTAGCAGAATATCGTGCAGGACGTACCCCGAACCCAGATGTAATGTGCAATAAGGAAATCAAATTTAAAGCATTCTTAGACTATGCAATGGACTTAGGAGCGGAATATGTTGCTACTGGTCACTATGCGCAAGTCACACGTGATGAAAATGGCGTGTCACATATGTTGCGTGGGATCGATAATAACAAAGACCAAACGTATTTCCTTAGCCAATTGTCACAAGAACAGTTAGCAAAAACGATGTTTCCGTTAGGCGGTATGGAAAAATCAGAAGTACGTGCGATTGCGGAACGTGCCGGTCTAGCAACGGCGAAGAAAAAAGACTCAACTGGTATCTGTTTTATCGGCGAAAAGAACTTCAAACAATTCTTAAGTAACTATTTACCAGCTAAAAAAGGCAATATGGTGACCCTTGATGGTGAAGTGAAAGGCGTACACGCTGGTTTGATGTACTACACGATCGGACAACGTCAAGGCTTAGGTATCGGCGGCGGTGGCGATTCACAAGAACCTTGGTTCGTGGTGGGGAAAGATCTTGCGACGAATACATTATATGTTGGACAAGGCTTCCACCACCCTGCATTGTATGCAACCAGTTTGGATGCAAGCGAAATCCATTTTACAACGAATGAACCAATGCCAAAAGAATTCAAATGTACAGCGAAATTCCGTTACCGTCAGCAAGATGTACCGGTAACCGTGCGCTTATTAGAAAATAATCGGGCAGAAGTCATCTTCGACGAACCCGTACGCGCAATCACACCAGGACAAGCCGTTGTTTTTTATGACGGAATGGAATGTCTAGGTGGCGGATTGATCGATCATGCGTATCAAGAAACGAAAGTTTTGCAATACGTCTAAGATAGTCTAAAAAAGCCACAGGATTTTTTGCTATTTATTGACAAAAGCATGACCATTGCTTGTTTCTTCCTGCTTATGAATCTCCTTCGTATTATGGTGAACCAGCACAAAGTTTGCAAGTACAAGTAAGGATGTGGATAAAAAGACACCACGATAACCGAAGATACTTGAAACGCTTGAACCGATCAAGGGGCCAACGACATTTCCAGTGGCTTGGAAGGATTGGTTGTAACTAAAGATTCTTCCGGCAGCTTGTGGGGGAGAGTATTTAGTGATCAATGCTTGCACGGCTGGAAGGAGGCAAGCGTCTGAGATCCCGATCAAAAATCGTAGTCCTGCAAGTTGCCATACATTCGTTACGAAAGCCATTGGGATATAGACGATCAAGGCGAAGCCTAATCCGATGGCTAAGATTCGTTCACTCCCGATCTTATCACCTAAGCGGCCGAAACGAGGAGCGGCTATCAGGGTGGCAATCCCAGGAATAGAAGCAATGATCCCGCTGACCAACGTGACGTTGCCATGTCCATGTAATAATTGCCGGATATATAAACTAATGATCGGACTGATCGAATTATTTGATGCTTGAATGATCATTGTGGTAATAAACATGCCGATGACGACATGTGGGTATTTCAGGTCACGGAAAATTTGTTTAGCAGAAACCAACTCGCTTTTTTCTACTGGCACAAATTGTTCATGGACAAAAAATAAGCTAAGTAAGAAAACGAAGAACAAAATTGTCCCGGTAATAAAGAAGGTAGGGCGATACCCAAAAGCAGAAGCAGAAAGTCCGCCAAGTAAAGGACCAAGTAATGTTCCGGTCACAGAGCCGGTCGCCAAAGTGCCAAGTACTTGTCCACTTTTTTCTCTTGGGGTACCAGTGGCGACTAAAGCTGTTGCGTTACTGATATAGCCGGAAAAAATTCCCTGCAACAGACGTAATGCGACTAATTGATACACGCTGGTTACTAGACCCATCAAGGAAATCACTACCGCCATCCCTAGAGAAGCGCGCAACAACATCATCTTTCGGCCTTTTTGATCGGCAAGTCGTCCCCACCATGGAGAAATCAAAGTAGTAACAAGGAATGTAGAGGAGAAGGTCAAGCCACTCCAAAAGTTCAATTGTGACGTACTGTAATTTCCTAACGTATCTATGTAAAGCGACATAAAAGGCATCACTAGACTAAACCCAATCCCTGCCATAAATGTACCAAACCACAAAACAACTAGGTTTTTCTCCCATGTTTCTCTTTTTCTGAATACTGTCTCTTTTACTCTTGACACCACAATTAAAGCCTTCTTTCTGAAAATTTTCATCTACAATCATTTATTATAAACTACAACGTGTAGTTTATCAATAACAAGTCTTTTTTCTCTTCGTCTTTCATGGTAAACTTAAAGGGATTGAGTTTATTCCATAAGAGGGGAAATCAAATGAAAAAACGAACGCTGTCACAAGAGAAAATCATCGACTGCTTTCGAGAATTGGCAGAAGAGATGGCTGTACAGCAAATCACTTTCCAACATTTAGCTAAGGCATTGAATATCAAATCACCGTCGCTTTATAACCACTTTAAGAATATTCGAGAAGTGAAAACGGCGTTGACTGCGAAACTTTTAACGGAGTTGAATGATCAATTACGTCGAGTGTTAGTTGGGAAAAGTAAGGGAGAAGCGATCCAAGCGTACGCGCAAACCTATCAGTCATTTGCGTTTCAAAATCAGGCAGTCTATGAACTGCTGATCAGTGTACCGCATACAAATGAAGAAATTCTATTAGAGGGAATACACGAAACGAACCAAATCATTTTACAAATATTTGACGCTTTTTCTTTGTCGAAAGAAGAAAAGGTCCATCGAAGTCGAGAACTGCGAAGTATGATCCATGGGTACCTTTCGTTACGTTTTTTAGGGTACTTTACCAATGAACCGAATGTTTCTCCAGAAGAAAGTTATGTCTGGATGATCGACGACTTTATTGCAACTTTACCAATAAAATAAAAGGCATCATTTAAATTAATTTTCTGAACATTCATAAAAAGCCCCTTTTAAGCAAAATTTCTTGCAACTTTCTTGGAAAGTGACTAATATGTTTTTAAGATGACCTGAGAAAAGGAGCGCATGTATGTATCAAGTAATTACAATGTTCGGTGATAATGAGCCTTGGTGGTTCTTTGAAGATTGGCAAGAAGATATTCAAATGGAGGAAACTTTCTCCTCTTTTGAAGAAGCGCAACAAAACTATGAAGAAAAATGGCTGGCCATTAAAGACAACTATGAGTATATCCATGCCAAAAATAATTTTCTTAGCGCTTTTTGGAATGATGGCGATGAGCGCTGGTGTGAAGAATGCGATGATGATTTGCAGCAATACAAAGGACTGGCTTTGCTGAAAGATTATCAACCGATCACTTTGGAAAGCAGAAAGGATTTTTATGAAACAACTAATTCTAGCGGAAAAGCCAAGCGTTGCGAAAGACCTAAGCAAGGTGCTTGGTGCTAATCAAAAACACAAAAACTATTACGAAGGACCCAAGGTGATCGTGACTTGGGCCCTTGGTCATTTATTAGGTCTAAAGATGCCAGAGGATCTGAATAAGGAATGGCAAAGCTGGCAGATGGAGACCTTGCCGATGATCCCTAAAAAACTAGGGATCAAACCCTTACCAAAAACTGGTCATCAATTGAAAGCCATCAAGCAATTGGCTAGTCGTAAAGATGTCTCAGAAGCAGTGATCGCCACAGATGCCGGACGTGAAGGAGAACTCGTTGCACGTTGGATCTTGGAATACGTTCACTTCAATAAGCCGGTGAAACGTTTGTGGATCTCCTCTCAAACGGACAAAGCGATCAAGACAGGTTTCAGCCAATTGAAACCAGCTAAAAGCTATGATGCGCTGTATGAGTCTGCTTTGGCCAGGGCAAAAGCAGATTGGTTGGTCGGGTTGAATGTGACACGTGCACTGACAGTAAAATATCAAGACAATTTATCAGCGGGTCGGGTACAAACCCCAACCTTAGCTTTGGTGCGTAATCAGGAAAAGAAAATCGAATCATTCCGACCACAAACGTATTTTACGATTTCATTGACAGTCGGCAATGAACAAGCAAAAATGGTCCAAAAAAACCAGTTTGCTTTGAAATCCCATGAAGAAGCCCAAGCGTTTGTTAAAACCCTTAGTCAGAGTAAGGGAACAGTAGTCAACATTGAAGAAAAAACAAAGACAGAAAAAGCTCCTCTGCCTTATGATCTCACGGAGATCCAACGAGAAGCCAACCAACGTTATGGTTATTCTGCAAAGAAAACGTTAGGACTTGTTCAAAGTTTATACGAAACGCACAAGATCGTCACCTATCCACGAACAGATAGTAAATATTTGACGAATGATATGAAAAGTACCATGAAAGAAAGACTTCAAGCCATCAGCGATTTTGCACCAGAAGTGAAAACTTATTTGAAGAATGGGGCAGTGGTTCGTCAAACGAGTGTCTTCCAAGATAGTAAAGTAACAGATCACCATGCTTTGTTACCGACGGAAAATCGTCCACGCTATGAAAAATTAAGTAACGAAGAACAAAAAATCTACCAAATGATCGTGACACGATTCTTAGGGTTATTTGCAGAACCACATAAAATCAGTCAAACGAAAATCACTGTCGTATTTGGGAACGAACAATTTGTTTTCCGCCAAAACCGGGTGTTGGAAGCTGGTTGGAAAACGTCTGCTGAAAGTCATGTGGATTCGTTTGACTGGAAAAAAGACATGCGCATCCAACCTGATTTTACGATCAAAAAGGAATTGTCGGCACCGCCAAAACCTTTGACAGAAGCAAGTCTGTTAGGTTTGATGGAAAAACACAGTTTAGGCACGCCCGCGACTCGTGCGGAGATCATTGAAAAGTTGATCAAATCCGAATTAATGGAACGCACACCGCAAGGCTTACAAGTCTCACCGAAGGGCAAGCAGTTGTTAGAACTGGTCAATCCATCACTTGTGACACCAGATTTGACTGAAAGTTGGGAAAGAGATCTAGAAGCGATCGCGCTTGGAAAAAAACAAGCCAACGTCTTTTTACAATCCATCGAAAAAGAAACGAAGCGACTTGTCCAAGAAATCAAAACAAGTAAGCAAGAATACCAAGATTTTTCGATTACCCAAAAGAAATGTCCGGATTGTGGCTCGAATCTTCGTGAGAAGAACACAAAAGATGGCAAAATCTATGTGTGTACGAATCAAGATTGTAGCTATCGTCGTCGGAAAGATCCGAAAGTCTCTAACCATCGTTGTCCACAATGTCACCGCAAAATGGAGATCATTGAAGGCAAAAATGGCGCTTACTTCCGTTGTAAATTTGACGGGACGACAGAGAAGATGCTAGAAAAAAAAGAGCAGAAGAAAAAAATGACAAAACATGAAGAACGTCGCTTGATGAAGAAATATTCTCAAGCAGAAGAACCGGAAGAAAGCCCATTAGCAGCAGCCTTAAAAGCTGCGATGAAGGATAGTTAAGTTACAAGACTTCATACCTTGGCAGATGATCCACATGAGCGAGTAGTCGTTCAAAATCTGCAAAGGGAAAAATGATGGTACTGGTGTTGCTGTTTGGATGAAAGCCCACGGTATCTTTGCGATCGATCGAGGAATCAATGACGACTTGGATCTCGTTTTCTAAATCGTTGACTAAGGCAAATGGATTGACGGTACCTGGCGGAACATGTAACAACTGTTTGACTTGGTCTCCTGACACAAACGATAATCGTTTTTCATTCAACTGTTCTGCCAATAACTTCAAGTCGGCTTGTTTTTCATCAGGTAAGACGACAAAATATATTTGTTTGCCTTTCTTTGATTTGACCAAAAGATTTTTAACTTGTGGACCTGGTAAAGTAAAAGTTAGATTTTTGACAGAAGTAATGGCTGGATGATTCACTTCTTGGTAATTGATTGCCAATAGATCAAGCAATTCATAGGCCTCTTGTTTCGTGGCATGACACATAAAAAACAATCCTCCATTCATTTTTTATTTATTTTAGCACAAAAAAGATTGACAAATAAAAATGAATCAGGTAAATTACTCATTAAGTTAAATAAAAGACATCGAAAAGAAGAGTAGCAATTAAGTGTTTGAAGAGAGTCTCTGGTTGGTGAGAAGAGGCAATAACTGATTGTGAAACACATCTTGGAGTCGATTTTCTGAACAGCCAGTAAGAAAATCCGGGAAGCCCGTTATAGCTGCGGTCGTTGTTAGACGACCAGATAAGGTTAGTTTTGCGAGAAACTAATAAAAAAAGGTGGAACCACGTATTTTGCGTCCTTTGATCTTCGGATCAAAGGACTTTTTTTGTTTTTCATGTGGTTGGAAGGGACAGCTAACAATGTACCCCTTTAAAGAAAAGAGGAGGAAAAGAAAATGAATGATTTATTAGAAGTGATGCCACAGTTGTTAGTAGGGGCGCTGACAACCTTGAAATTATTTGCCTTTACCTTGATTGGTTCTTTGCCATTAGGAATTATTTTAGCCTTAGGGTTGTCGTTACATTTTAAACCGATCCGTTATTTCCTACAAACGTATGTCTGGATCATGCGAGGAACACCGCTATTATTACAATTGATCTTCGTGTTTTACGGTTTGCCAACGATCGGGATCGTGTTTGATCGTTTCGAAGCTGCTTTGATCGCATTCGTTTTAAATTATGCTGCCTATTTTGCTGAGATTTTCCGTGGTGGTATCCAGTCTATCCCTAAAGGGCAGTATGAAGCAGCTCAAGTCTTACAGTTGAGTCCTTTCCAAACAGTGACAAGAATCATTATTCCGCAAGTAACAAAAATCGTGTTACCTTCTGTCGGCAATGAAGTCATCAATCTAGTGAAAGATTCTTCGTTGATCTATATCTTAGGTTTAGGTGATGTGATGCGAGCGGGTAAGATCGCGATGGAGAGAGATGCAAGTTTACTTCCATTGCTTGGCGTGGCACTGATCTATCTCGCACTAACAGGAGTGCTGACGATCGTGTTGAAGCAAATTGAAGAAAAATTAAATTATTACCGCTAAGAAACGAGGAGGGAACAGCGATGATTGAATTAAAAAAGATTAGTAAATCATTTGGTGACAAACAAGTGATCAAAGATTTTGATTTAGTAATACCGGAAGGACAAACATTAGCGATCGGCGGACCGTCAGGAGGCGGTAAAACAACGATGTTACGGATTTTAGCCGGTTTAGAAAAAGCTGACAGTGGTGAGTTTTACCTGGATGGCACGAAATTTGACCCTTTTGAATTGAAAACAGAAGAACAAGTGGTAGGCGTCGTGTTTCAAGATTTCCAGCTTTTCCCACACTTGAGTATTTTTGACAATATTACTTTGGCACCTAAAATGGTGTTGAAACAAAGTAAAGAAGAATACACGAAAAAGGCGGAGGAATTAGCGGACTCATTAGGGATTCGTGATTTATTAGGAAATTATCCTTATCAATTATCTGGAGGACAAAAACAACGTGTGGCCATTGCTCGTGCGTTAGCGATGAACCCACGAGTGTTAGCTTATGATGAACCGACGAGTGCATTAGATCCAGAGTTACGCCAACAAGTAGAGAAGTTGATTCTTTCATTAAAAGAAGAAGGCGTGACACAAATCATCGTGACCCACGATTTAGTCTTTGCTGAAAACGTTGGGGATCAATTGATCAAAGTTATGCCAAGTAAGTAGGAAAGCGGTGGGGAGAAAATGAAAAAATTCAGCTTTTTGATTTTATCTTTGATTGGTTTTTTCTTTTTAACTGGCTGCACGAATGAGCGGACAGCGACAGAAAGCTGGTCAAGAATCAATGAAGAAAAAAAGATTATCGTAGGACTAGACGACAGCTTTGTACCAATGGGTTTTCGTGATAAAGATGGTAAACTGACAGGATTTGATATTGAGTTAGCGAAAGCTGTCTTTGATGAATATGGCATTACTGTTGAGTTCCAACCAATTGACTGGTCAATGAAGGAGTTCGAATTAAACAACGGAACAATTGATTTGATCTGGAACGGGTATTCAAAAACGCCAGAACGTGAAGAAAAAGTCTTGTTTACAAAACCATATATGAAAAATGATCAAGTGTTGATCACACCAAAAACTTCTGGTATTACAAGCTTTGAACAAATGCAAGACAAAATCTTAGGCGCACAAAACGGTTCTTCTGGTTATGATATGTTTGTCAGACATCCAGAAATACTCAAAGACTATGTGAAAAATCAAGAGGCAGTTTTGTATGCAAGCTTTAATGAAGCATTGATCGATTTGAAAAGTGACCGTACAGATGGTGTGTTGATCGACAAAGTCTATGCCGAGTATTTTTTGAACATACGAGACGAATTAGACAATTTCAATGTGATCAAAGGGGACTTTGATGGAGAAGATTTTGCTGTCGGTGCGCGAAAAAATGACGAAATACTTGTGGAAAAAGTCAATGATGGCATAGCCGAATTGGTTGAAAACGGAAAATTTAAAAAGATCTCAGAGAAGTGGTTTGGTGAAGATGTCACACCAGAATAGGTGACAGGATGACATGAAGGATCGAATCATAGGGGAAGTCAAAATAGTGGAACAGCATCTGCTGCTCCGCTTTTTTTATTTGTTTTGGACTTATTTTTTAAATGACTAGACTTTTATTTAGAAATGTCAAAAATCTACTTGGTAATGAAAAGGGTTTCGTGTTATTCTAAAGAGGTAAAGATTGAACTAGGAAAGGAAGATGTTCATGGAACACCAAAAATTAACGGCATTTCCTGATGATTTTCTTTGGGGATCTGCTTCAGCTGCCTATCAAGTAGAAGGTGCATGGCAAGAAGGCGGAAAAGGTGAGTCTGTATGGGATCGCTTTGTTCGTATTCCAGGTAAGACATTTAAAGGAACAAATGGTGACCTAGCAGTAGATCACTACCATCGTTATAAAGAAGACATTGCCTTGATGAAAGAACAAGGTTTGAAAACGTATCGCTTCTCTGTAGCTTGGACACGTATTTTTCCAAATGGCCGCGGCGAGATCAATCAAGAAGGTTTAGCTTTCTATATGGATTTGATTGATGAATTGATCAAACACGACATTGAACCAATGTTGACTTTGTATCATTGGGATCTGCCACAAGCATTGCAAGATGAATACCAAGGATGGGAATCTCGTCAGATCATCGAAGATTTTACGAACTATGCAAAAACATTATTCGAAGCATTTCGTGGCAAAGTCCACTATTGGGTTAGTTTGAACGAACAAAATATTTTTACTTCACTCGGTTATTTATTAGCGGTACATCCTCCAGGAGTGACTGATCCAAAACGAATGTACCAAGTGAACCACATTGCCAACTTAGCTAATGCAGCAGTGATCAATGAGTTCCATGAAATGGATATGCCTGGGAAAATCGGACCAAGTTTTGCGTATACGCCAAACTATCCGATCGACAGTGATCCAAAGAACATTTTGGCTGCTGAAAATGCGGAAGATTTGATGGCACATTATTGGATGGATGTTTATATGTGGGGCAAATATCCAATCGCTGCGATGAAATTCTTGGAAGAACAAGGGTGGGCGCCAACGATTGAAGAAGGCGATGAGGAGCTACTAGCATCTGCGAAACCTGACTTTTTAGGCATCAACTACTACCAAACAGCAACGAATGCCTTTAATCCATTAGATGGTGTCGGCGCTGGTAAGATGAATACTACAGGTAAAAAAGGCTCATCAGAAGAAACAGGCGTGCCTGGCATGTACAAAAAAGTAGAAAATCCATTTGTCGAACGTACAAATTGGGATTGGGAAATCGATCCAGAAGGTTTACGTATTGCTTTGCGACGAATCACGAGTCGCTACCGTATCCCTGTGTTGATCACGGAAAACGGTTTAGGTGAATATGACAAATTGACAGAAGATAAAAAAATCCATGATGACTACCGTATCAACTACTTGGAAAGTCATGTCAAAGCCATCAAAGAAGCTATTTCAGATGGTGCAGAAGTCTTGGGCTATTGCACATGGTCTTACACAGACTTGCTGAGCTGGTTAAATGGCTACCAAAAACGCTATGGCTTCGTTTATGTAGATCAGGATGAAACACAAGAAGGATCACTTGATCGCTACAAAAAAGATAGCTATTACTGGTACCAACAAGTAATTCGTGAGAATGGCGCGAATATTGGGAACCAATAAATATTGCACGAATAATACGTACTAAAGTGGATGGCACAATTTAAAAAAAGGAACAAAAGAGGAGGTACTGCTCATCTTTTGTTCCTTTTTTTGTTTGTCTTTTAGCTTTTACATCACCTAGAATTTCTGTTGATCACTAGTCTAACATAAATTGTTGAAGCACCGTTACACCAAAATCAGGTGCAGTCAATAATGTTGCGCCGATTGCGGCATCCGTCAATTTCCCACTATACGAATTTAGTGTGAGTAGTTTTCCGCTTCGAACGTTTCTGAACTTGTACAAAGGAATGGTTCCATAGGCATTTCCTGCGCTTACTACTCGCCATTGTGCCCGTTTATCTGAAGCATTTAAAACCCCAGTGCGTACAATAGAGAAGCCATTCCATTTACTATCTGATTCATACATTGAAAAATTATTTGCTCGATTATGGATGACAAAGGAATTGTTAGCCTCATAGAATACAAATCTCCATTGTTGGTTCGTATTCCTATGTTCATTAAAATAGATGACATCATCACTACTTGCTGAATCATCTAGCGCTCTACTATTATTAAGAGAATTAATGATGTGATAAGAATTACCTACCCTATTAGCCAATTCTTTTTGCTGTTGGTAGTCTCTGTCATCATTCACAGCAGTGAGTCCTTTCGAATTTATAGCAATTGTATCAATGAGTTGTTTCTTTTCCCAAACATTCCCAATCACTCGATAGATTTTCATCTCATTTTTTGAATGATCGACTTCTGCAGTTAAGTAAGTTTTTTGAGAAGCACTGCCAGAAGAATAAACTGGGACTTTGCCAAAATACTGTGGGTAAGAAACCTTACCGATTGTTTTGTGATAATGCCCTGCAAAAACGGCTCGCAACGTTCCATTATCATAATATTTTTCTACCATTGCCTTGAATCTTCCTTGGGGATCACTTCCCAATTTCCAATCATTTGGTTTATGTATATAAAGAATAGCCGGTTGGTTTGCACTTCTTGCTTCTTCTAACTGTCTCTCGATATAGTCCATCCCAGGTGTTAACCAATAAGTAGGACCAGGCCCTTCAGAGCAAGAAAGATGCATCGTGGGATAATTGTTGGCTGTGATCATTCTAAAATCCCCAATTTTTTGTGAATAGTTTAGGCTACCAACATGCTTAGATTCAAAAAAGTAATCTTCTTTCCAAGTATCTTTTGAAATCCAATTATGAGGTCTATAGGTATGCATTCTGTTAAAGGTTATCCGCCAAGCTTGGTTGAGGAAAGTATCCTCGAAATTATTTTCAATATCGTGGTTTCCTAGGCCATAAGAATAAGGCATTTTTAGTCTACTGAATAATTGATCCATGCGACTCCACTGAGAGCCTTGACCGTAAGCAGTGACATCCCCATTGACATAGGTATGTATTACTTTATTGCCGATGCTTGTTGAATAATCATTGATACTGTCATACTGATTTAAAATTAACGCAGCGGACTCCGCTCTGAGATCGCTATCTGATTGATAAATACCATCATCTGTTTTTGCTGTCCATGGAAATTGAGGATCAGAGGTAACTACAAACGAATAGTCGATGTCTGCGAATGCCGTAGTGCCAACCATAATTGTACCTACTAGAATACTCGCACTCAAAGTAATGCTTTTGATCATTTTATTTATTAATATTTTAGTACGCTTTTCAAATTTCATTTCTACTCCATTCTCTTATATTAATTTATTTTTTAAAGTTTGTTTCACTTTTATTTTGAAATTCTACACTCGAAGGCTTTTTTGATTCTTGTGAGTGTTATGACAAAACAAAAAGTGGTGTGATTTCCTATATTTTCGTAACCTCCTTTAAAGTTGATTGTTTTAAAAAAAGTATATCTTCCTATAATAGGTACTGTTCATAGTGTGTGGTGTTGCAACAAATAATTCTTCTTACAAAGACATAAAAGAATTTCTATCCTCACCTCAACGAAAGAGCGAAGACCATGGAGGCAAAAGGGGTGGCGAGGATCGTAGGAAGAGTTTTGAAGAATCAGATAAAAAGAAAATCAGCAATCGGGCAAACAAAACTTTTGTTCGCTTGCTTTTTTTTGTATAATGGAACTTGATGAAAAGAGGGATATATCATGGCAAAGAAAAAACGTCCTGCTAAGAAGAAGAGAAAAACTAAAAAACAAAAACAGCAGCAGGAGCAAATGATTGCGATCGGTGTTGGCTTTGCTTTTATACTATTTGCCGTCTTTGGGTTTTTGAAATTAGGCTTTTTAGGCATTTTAGTGGCGAATGGCTTTCGCATAGTCGCTGGAAATACGTATCAGATCCTCTGTGTATTATTAGCAGTTTTAGGATTTTGGATCATGGTCAAAAATAGAGAATTCACGATGGGTAAGAGTCGTCGTTGGCTGGGAGTCGGTCTGTTTTATTTAGGTATCTTACTCTTTTTACATGCCAATCTTTTTGGAAAATTGAACAGCGGAGAACCCAATATCATTGGAACGACTTGGGATCTACTATCGGCAGATATTCGTCAAAGCCAAATCACCACGAATGTTGGTGGCGGTATGTTAGGTGCATTTATTTATAATCTGACATTCTTTTTGATTGCTCAACCGGGAAGTTATTTCGTAGCTGTTTTATTGATTATTGGCGGAGCAGTATTATTCAGTAATGTTGAGGGTCATCAATTATTGAATGCCTTACAAGTCATGGGAGATAGATTCCAAGAACTGTTAGAAGGCGATCCAGAAAAGCAGGCACGTAAACAAGCTGCGAAAGAAGAGCGGCAAAAGCAACGAGCAGAAGCGAAGGAAGCAAAACGTCTTGCTGCGAAAGAAGCAGCCGAAGCTGCGGAAATAGAACAAAAGCGAGCCACTCGTCAAAAGAATCAGGTACAAAAGGAAACTTCTCCTATTTATGAAGAAAGTGAACCTGAACAATTAAGTTTTGTGCCGATTGACAGTTTCCAAGGAAATGTCCAACCTCCTGTTATGGAACGTCCTAAACAGGATGAGATGAGCCAAGTACAAGAGTCTTCCGAAGATGAGTTATTTGAAGATGATGGCACTGCATTAGAATTTGAGATCGAAGCAGAAGAAGAAAATCAAGCATACGAGCTACCTTCAATCGATTTATTAGACTCAGCGCAAACCGTGGATCAAAGTGATGAGTACAAGAAAATTGAAAAGAACATTGGCGTGTTAGAACAAACTTTCCAAAGTTTTGGTGTCGATGCGAAAGTCGTCAAAGCAAGTTTAGGCCCATCTGTGACGAAGTTTGAGATCCAACCAGCTGTCGGAGTAAAAGTAAGTAAAATCGTTAGTTTGACTGATGATATTGCCTTAGCTTTAGCCGCAAAAGATGTTCGTATGGAAGCACCGATCCCTGGGAAATCACTGATTGGGATCGAAGTGCCGAATAGCAAGATCAGTATGGTTTCGTTTAGAGAGATCATCGAAGCCCAACCGGATCATCCAGACAAGCTATTAGAAGTACCTCTAGGACGAGATGTTTCGGGTCGTGTCCAAACGGCCGATTTATCGAAAATGCCTCACTTGCTCGTTGCCGGATCGACTGGTAGTGGGAAGTCAGTAGCGATCAACGGCATCATCACAAGTATCTTGATGCGAGCAAAACCTCATGAAGTCAAACTGATGATGATCGACCCGAAAATGGTTGAGTTGAATATGTATAATGGTATCCCGCATTTGTTGACGCCAGTTGTGACCAATCCTAGAAAAGCAGCACAAGCATTGCAAAAAGTCGTTCAGGAAATGGAAGAACGTTATGAGAAGTTTGCTGCAACTGGTGTGAGAAATATCTCTGGGTACAATGAATTTGTCCAACAAAAAAATCTAGAAAATGGAACCAAACATCCGACCTTACCATTTATCGTTGTCATTGTTGATGAATTAGCGGATCTGATGATGGTTGCAAGCAACGAAGTCGAAGATGCGATCATCCGTTTAGCGCAAATGGCTCGTGCCGCAGGTATCCATATGATCTTAGCAACACAACGCCCAAGTGTGGATGTTATCACCGGAATTATCAAAGCCAATGTGCCTTCACGAATGGCGTTTGCTGTTTCCAGCGGAACAGACTCACGAACGATCATTGATTCTAATGGGGCGGAAAAGCTCTTAGGACGAGGGGATATGCTCTTCTTACCAATGGGTGAGAACAAACCGATCCGTGTCCAAGGGGCATTCATTTCCGATCATGAAGTCGAACGGGTGGTTAACTTTGTCACCGATCAACAAGAAGCCAATTACGAAGAAAAAATGATGCCAACGGATGAAGTTGAATCAGCTGGTTCAGCTGAACAACCTCAAGATGAACTATTTGAAGAGGCAAAAGCATTAGTTATCGAAATGCAAACCGCTAGTATTTCTCTGTTGCAACGTCGTTTTAGAATCGGCTACAATCGGGCAGCTCGTTTAGTCGATGAATTAGAAGCTCACGGCGTCGTAGGCCCTTCAGAAGGCAGTAAGCCTCGAAAAGTTTTTATTGAGCAAGTGGAAGAGTCAATGGATCAATCATCATCTGAAAATCAGGAAATATAAAATGAAAGCAAGAAATCTTTTCTTATCGAATTGATTTTTTGCTTTTATTTTGCGTTTAGTCCATAAAAATATTTTTTGTGAAAAAAAACAGGTAGTAACAACACGACTATTATAAAATCATTCATGTTAAAAAATGATAAGCGTAAAGTCACAATAGTTTTTTTAGATGAAAGGAGATTCACTGAATGAACGATGAGACAATGAAAAAGATTGATCAAGTAACGAATGAAGTTTCCGAAAAAATCACGAATGAACAATTAACAGAAACAAGGGATGAAGCGACTGGAAAACCAGTCAACGAACAACCTAAAGAACGAGCCAAAGAACCAATCGAAGAACCAGTCAAAGAACTGGATGCGGATGCCGGTGTAGATGCAACCGAAGAACCAATCGAAAAACCGATCGAAGAACCGATCGAAGAACCGATACAACCAACGAGTCACACAAAAAAAGCAACGCGTGATGAACCCCGAGTCGGCTTGGCAGATTCTGAGTTTCAAAGGGGCAATCAGGAAGTACCGGAAGAAATCAAAAAATGGAATTGGGGCGCCTTCTCTCTTAACATCATCTGGGGAATTGGGAACAAAACGTATCTTCCATTACTGTGTCTGATTCCACTATTCAATTTTGTTTGGGTGTTTATTTGCGGATTCAAAGGCAATGAAGGGGCATGGAGAGATGGAAACTATACGGATGTTGAAACATTCAAACAAGTCCAAAAAACTTGGAGTAGAGCTGGCATAGCGATGTTTATTATTCAAATTGTGATTATCCTCTTATATCTTGTTTTCGTCGTATTCATTCTTTCTAGCTTATGGTATATTCGTGATTCTTTTATCCGGGATTCTTATAACTATGATCCTTACATTTATGATGGTTATTACTACTAGAAAGGAGAAAACAATATGCATCAAAAAATGATCAAAACTATTTTTATATTGAATATCGTTCAAACAGTGATTTATCTTTTTGGTTTCTTTAACCGAGTAGCAGAGCAGTCAGGTCTGGTTCCTCTCGTCTATGTGACACGTCTATGGGGGAATTTTTATGGAATTATTTTTTGGTCGATCCTAAGTATGATTTGCGTGATCGGCTTCACTTTGAGCTTATATTTATTGCTTTCAAAAGCAGTAGATTCTAAAAAAACAGTCGGGTTGATCATTTCTGCTATTGGTTATGGTTCCCCACTACTATTCAGTTTTTTCTTGATCATTCCAGCAACCTTGTTGATTTTAGGGCTTATCTTTATTAAATGGATGATTATAGATCCAGAAAAATCAGTAGAAGAATACGATGAGTGGCATGATACCCATGCATGACCTAAATAAGATTTAGTACAAGTTTTTAACGATTATTTAGTTTCTTTTGTGAACTATTGCATTAATAAAGGGAATCAGTTATAGTATGTAGCGATACTTTGAAAAAAAGAGGGAATAATCGTGGAAAAACAATCCATTTATGGTTTAACAAATAAAGAATTGACTGCTTGGTTTTTAGAACATGGTGAAAAGAAATTCCGTGCCTCACAAGTATGGGAATGGCTCTATCAAAAGCGTGTCACAAGCTTTGAAGAAATGACGAATCTTTCAAAAAGTTTGATTGAAAAACTATCAGAAAATTTTGAGATCAATCCATTGAAACAAGTGATCGTGCAAGAGGCAAGTGATGGGACAGTCAAATACTTGTTTGAGTTGCCAGATAAAAATATGATCGAAACGGTGTTGATGAGACAAGAATATGGCTTATCTGTGTGTGTAACTACACAAGTCGGATGTAATATTGGCTGTACTTTTTGTGCCAGTGGTTTATTAACGAAAAACCGAGACTTAACTGCGGGTGAGATCGTGGCTCAGATCATGATGGTCCAACATTACTTTGATGAACGTCAATTGGGGGAACGTGTATCCCATGTCGTGGTGATGGGGATCGGTGAACCGTTCGACAATTATGACAATGTCATGGATTTCTTGCATATCATCAATGATGCCAAAGGTTTAGCAATCGGTGCTCGTCACATCACAGTGTCAACTAGTGGGTTGGCAAATAAAATCAAAGAGTTTGCTGAAAATGGATTACAAGTCAACTTAGCAATTTCATTACATGCACCAAATAATGAAGTCCGTACGTCCATGATGCGCATTAATCGCCGTTTTCCAATCGAAAAATTGATGGAAGCAGTGGATGAGTACTTGGAGAAAACTAATCGCCGGATCACGTTTGAGTACATCATGCTGAATCAAGTAAATGATCGGCCAGAACATGCGCAACAACTTGCTGATCTGTTGAAAGACAAGAAAAAATTAACTTATGTCAATTTGATTCCTTACAACCCAGTAAGTGAACATGATCAATATTCAAGAAGTCCAAAAGCGGATGTATTGAAATTTTATGATGTGTTGAAAAAGAACGGCATCAATTGTGTGATTCGCAAAGAGCATGGGACAGATATTGATGCAGCTTGTGGGCAATTGCGTAGCAAACAAATGAAAAAAGAAAAAACTGTAGCAAAATAAATATTCTTAAAGTTAAGTTTTCTTTCCTTCTCTTTTTCCCGTTTGGCTGATAGAATAGGCTGAAATTGGAATGGAGGGGAATAGGATGATCATCAGTGAATTTGATCGTAGAAATATCGGTTTGAAGGATCAGCTAGCTGACCTTTTGCGATTGACTTGGCCGAAGGATTACGGTGAACAACCAATGAAAGAAGTCGAGCAACTGCTGGCGATGGATCGAATCGCTGTCTCAGCGGTGGAACAAGATCGTTTGGTTGGTTTTATCGGTGCGATTCCGCAGTATGGAATGACTGGTTGGGAAATTCACCCTCTAGTAGTAGAAACTTCTTATCGAAAGCAGTATATCGGTAGCCGCTTAGTTGCTTATGTGGAGAAAGAAATCGCTTCTAAAGGTGGTGTGATGGTTTATTTAGGAACAGATGATACGGATGGGGACACGAGTCTTAGTCATACGGATCTTTTTGATCATCCGTTAGATAAACTGAAATCAATCGAAACTTTCAACAAGCATCCTTATACATTTTATGAAAAAATGGGCTATCAAGTCGTTGGAGCGATTCCTGATGCAAATGGGCTCAATCAACCAGATATCATTCTGGCAAAACGACTTGGAGAAATAAATCAATGAATGAAGCACCAAAATGATTTTTTAAAATCGAATAAAACATGCGAGCCTCCCCTAGTGTGGAGGCTCTTTTTTGTAGCAAAAACCGAACATTCATATCAAACGTTCTTATAACGACCATTTTTTTATGATTATTTTATTCGAAAGAGGATTAGATAAAAATCCTTGATTTATCTCATTTTTTCAGAAAAAAATAATAAAACGTTCATGGAAAAGTCATTATTTTTTAGAAAAAGCGAAAAAAACTGTTGCAATTTTAATAATTATTCATTAAACTCATAAACAACTCAGAAAATACTAATTATTCTGAAAATTTCGATAAAGGGGTACGGAAGATGAAAAAGAATTTAACTTTTGGTGTTGTGGCCTTATGTGGGCTTGTACTTGCTGGTTGTTATGGTGGCAGCAGTGCAGATACAAGTGGTAGTGGTTCTTCAAGCAGTGGATCAGCAGATGGAGGAGGCGTCTTCAACTTAGTAGTACCTCAAGAAATGCCGTCAGCCGACCTATCGGTTGCAACAGATACAATCAGTTTTACTGCACTAAATAATGTGTATGAAGGAATCTATCGTTTAGATGAAGATAGTAAACCTCAACCAGCCGGTGCAAGTGAATTGGCTGAAGTTAGTGAAGATGGATTGACTTATAAAGTCAAATTGCGTGAAGACGCAAAATGGTCAAATGGGGAGCCTGTCACTGCAGCTGATTATGTTTACGGTTGGCAACGTACGGTAGATCCAGCGACGGCATCAGAATATGCGTATCTTTTTGCACCAGTTGAAAATGCTGAAGCAATCACAGCAGGCGACAAAGACAAATCAGAATTAGGCATCAAAGCAGTTGGCGATTATGAATTGGAAATCAAATTAGCCAAACAAACACCATACTTCCAATACTTACTTGCTTTCCCTTCATTCTTCCCACAAAGTCAAGCAGTGGTTGAAGAACATGGAGATGCGTACGCATCATCAAGTGACAACGCAGTATACAACGGACCATTTACTTTAGCTGATTTTGATGGACCAGGTACTGATACAGAATGGACGTACAAGAAAAACGAAGAGTACTGGGATAAAGATGCAGTTAAATTATCAGAAATAAAAGTCAGTGTTGTAAAAGAATCTTCTACTGCATTGAATCTATTCAAAGATGGACAAGCAGATGATGTCATCTTATCAGGTGAGTTAGCACAACAAAATGCGAATGATCCAGCTTATACGTCAGTTAAAGAAGCACGTACAAGTTATATCGAGTTCAATCAAAGAGAAGATGATTCACCATTCAAAAATGTGAACTTAAGAAAAGCCATTTCTTATTCAATCAACCGTGAAGCATTAGTGAAACAAGTCATGGGTGATGGTTCAGTTGTTTCAACAGGCTTGATTCCTGCTGACATGACTAAGAATCCTGAAACAAATGAAGATTTTGCAGCAGAAGCCGGCGAATTAGTATCATATGATCAAGACAAAGCAAAAGAATATTGGGAAAAAGCGAAGAGTGAATTAGGAATCGACTCATTAGAATTTGAATTGATGGCATCAGATGATGACTCAACGAAAAAAGTGATCGAATATATCCAAAACTCTATCCAAGAAAACCTTGACGGTGTGAAAGTAAAACCTACACCAGTACCATTCTCTGTTCGTTTGGATCGTTCATCATCTGGTGATTTCGATACAGTATTAGGTGGCTGGGGCGCAGACTATGCTGACCCAAGTAGCTTTACTGACTTATTTGTAACAGGCAATTCTTACAACCGTGGACAATGGTCAAATGCGGACTATGACAAAGCCGTTGAAGCATCTGCTTCTAAAGATGCTGGTGACGAACAAGCGCGTTGGGCTGACTTACAAGAAGCGAATAAAATCATCGCTGAAGATATGGGTGTCGCACCAGTTTATCAAAAAGCTGAAGGTCATTTAGTTAATCCAAAAGTCAAAGGTATCGTTCATCATGCTGCTGGCGCATCATGGGATTACAAATGGACATATATTGAAGAATAAACTGTCCTAAAAAGAAAAAAGAGTGTCTGGGATGTATTACAAATCCCAGACCTCTCAATTTTCTGATCCTAGTTATTCTTTTGGCCGTTCATTTAGACAAGTGAGATGAGCGCAAAGACAATCGAAAACACAAGCAAAATTCCAGCGATGATCAGCCAAAAGGTATACATACCGTAGCTGACCGAAGATAGGGAAGTAAATTCTGGTTTTTCCTTCCGGTTTCTCGTTCGTGCTAAGTGAAACGAACGTTGAAAGTGATCAAAGAAACCTGAGGAGAACACCCATAAAAATCCGCCGATAATCAAAAACGGCAACGCACATAAAAATAAATCATTGGATAATTGAAGAAGGGTCAACTGATCAGTCAAAGCATTTTTAAGTAACACGAGGACGATCACTAAACCGGCAAACAAATAAGGACGATATTTTTTTTTCATTTTTTTGCTCCTTTATCATTGGTTCATTAAATAATGTAGCGAAACATTGATCAGAAGTCAAAAGCTAGGGGGAAACATTCGTGAATAGTTATATAAAATATGTATTAAAACGTGTCTTCTTTATGGTCATCACACTTTGGTTGATTGCAACCATCACATTCTTTTTGATGCAATTATTGCCTGGTACACCTTACACAAACCAGGAACGTTTAAGTCCTGAAACAATTGAGATGTTGAACAAACAAGTTGGTTTGGATAAACCAGTCATCGTTCAATATGGGATCTATCTTTCTAATTTGCTCCAAGGAGATTTTGGTATCTCTTTCCAATTCAAAAACCAACCAGTTGCTAACTTATTAGCAGGACGAGTAGGACCTTCATTACAGCTTGGTCTACAAGCAATCATTTTCGGAACTTTCTTTGGAACGATCCTAGGAACAATCTCAGCAATGAAACAAAATACATGGGTCGATACGTCTTCTACATTAGTCGCGATCTTAGGACGTTCTATCCCTAACTTTGTTTTTGCTGTATTGTTACAATACATTTTTGCCATCCAATTTCGTGTATTACCGATCGCAAAATGGGATGGGTTCATGTATACGATCTTACCAACGATTGCACTAGCCATGTCGCCATTAGCCGACTCTGCCAGATTCATCCGAACAGAAATGGTCGAAGTCTTGCATAGTGATTATGTTGAATTGGCTCGAGCAAAAGGCTTGAGTCGTTGGGAAATTGCCTTCAAACATGGTCTACGTAATAGTTTGATCCCGTTGATGACCTTGTTAGGCCCATTAGCAGTCGCTTTGATGACTGGTTCATTAGTTGTTGAAAATATCTTTGCTATTCCGGGGATCGGTGAGCAATTCGTTAAGTCGATCACAACAAATGACTATCCAACGATCATGGCTGTCACGATCTTGTATTCATTTATGTTGATCTTAGTTATTTTAGTCGTGGATCTATTGTACGGACTAGTTGATCCGAGAATCCGAGTTTCTGAAGGGAGTCGAAGCTAGATGGAACTGATACCAAAACGCTACGAAACAATTGCAGAAATTCCTGCAGATGAATTTTTACCGTTACAAAAAAACACAGAAGAAGAACGTGAAAAAATCGAAGCTCCTTCACTGAATTTTATCCAGGATTCTTGGCGTCGATTGAAGAAAAACAAAGCGGCAGTTATTTCTATGGGATTACTGATCGTGATCATCTTTATCTCGATCCTCACGATTTTCGTTTCACCCCATGATCCAACCGCTCAAAATGTCGATTACATCAACTTACCACCACGTATTCCTGGTATCAATATCGACGGACTAAACGGAAAAGCAATGGTTGCTGGTGAGTTAGTCGATAAATATGCGCAAGCAAATGTTCCCGCAGACGTGAACTACTTTTTAGGAACAGATGGTCTAGGTCGTGATGTGTTAAGTCGTTTGTTCATGGGAACACGTATCTCTCTACTGATTGCCTTCATTGCTGCGTTACTAGATGTAACGATCGGTGTTGCCTATGGTTTGATCTCTGGTTTGTTAGGTGGTCGTGTGGACAATGCGATGCAACGTTTCTTAGAGGTCTTATCTGGTATTCCTAACTTAGTCGTGATGATTTTGATGTTGGTCGTCTTTGAACCAGGGATCTTCTCGATCGTGGCGGCGATGGCGATCACGAACTGGATTCCGATGGCTCGGATCGTCAGGGCGCAAACCTTGAAATTAAAAGACCAAGAGTATGTGTTAGCAGGAATGACATTAGGTGAATCCAAATGGAAGATCGCCTTCAAGCATATCTTGCCAAACATTTCGAGTGTGATCATCATCCAAATGATGTTCAGTATCCCATCAGCGATTTTCTTCGAAGCTTTCTTAAGTTTCATCGGCCTAGGCTTGACACCACCTTCTGCTTCATTGGGAACGATGTTGAGTGATGGATACAAAACATTCTTATACTTGCCGTACCTATTATGGATACCGGCAGCAACCTTATCGGTGATCATGATTGGTTTCAACTTATTAGCAGATGGCTTACGTGATGCCTTTGATCCTAAAATGAAAGAGTGAGTACGATGACGAAAATTCTTGAAGTAAAGAACTTACAAATCTCCTTTGATACCTATGCTGGAAAAGTCCAAGCAATCCGAGGCGTCGATTTTCATTTGAACAAAGGTGAAACATTGGCAATCGTTGGCGAATCCGGTAGTGGGAAATCTGTAACGACTAGAAGTATCATGCGTTTACTGTCAAGTAACGCATCGATCGATTCTGGTGAGATTTTATTCAAAGGACAAAACATTGTTGATAAAACAGAAAAAGAAATGCAAAAGATTCGTGGGAAAGAAATTGCGATGATCTTCCAAGATCCGATGACTTCATTAGATCCAACGATGACGATTGGTAAACAAGTAGCAGAATCTTTACGTAAGCATAATAAAGTATCGAAAAAAGAGGGGCAAAAAGCCGCTTTAGAATTATTGAATCTTGTAGGAATCCCGGAAGCTGAGAAACGCATCCATAGCTATCCTCATCAATTTTCAGGGGGACAACGGCAACGGATCGTGATCGCGATCGCGTTGATTTGTTACCCAGAAATCTTGATTGCAGATGAACCAACGACAGCCTTAGATGTGACGATCCAAGCACAGATTTTAGAGTTGTTGAAAAAAATCCAATCAAAAATCGACACGTCGATCATTTTTATCACCCATGATCTTGGTGTCGTAGCGAATGTCGCTGATCGAGTAGCAGTGATGTACGGTGGAAAAATCATTGAAGTGGGGACATCTGAAGAGATTTTTTACAATCCACAGCATCCGTATACATGGGGCTTACTTGGCTCTATGCCTACATTGGAAAGTGGCAATGACCGCTTATATGCAATCCCAGGTTCTCCACCGGATTTATTGAATCCGCCAAAAGGTGATGCCTTCTATCCACGAAATGAATTTGCATTGAAAATCGATGCGGAACAAGCACCACCGTTTTTCGAACTATCACCAACACACCAAGCAGCTACTTGGCTATTAGCCCCACAAGCTCCAAAAGTGTCACCGCCAGAAGAGATTCAACGGCGCTGGGCGATTTTTCAAGAAAAGCAAAAAGCACATGGCCAAGGGGGATTGAACAATGAACAAAAAACTGCTCGAGGTTAAAGGCTTAAAACAGTATTTTAATGTAGGAAAGAAAAATGAAGTCCATGCGGTGAATGATATCAGTTTTCACATCTATGAAGGAGAAACATTCGGCTTAGTTGGCGAATCTGGTAGTGGAAAGTCAACCACAGGTCGAACGATCATCCGTTTGAATGAACCAACGGGTGGCGAGATCTTATTTGATGGGCAAGATGTGACGAAATTAAAAGGCAAACAAGCCATGACAAAGTTTCGTCATGAAGTCCAAATGATTTTCCAAGATCCATATGCTTCATTAAATCCAAGAATGAAAGTACGAGATATTATTGCAGAAGGAATCGATGTCAACGGACTAGCTAAATCACCCGAAGAACGTGCAGAAAAAGTCAACGAGTTACTAAAAACAGTTGGCTTAAATCCCAGCCATGGCACACGCTATCCTCATGAATTTTCAGGGGGACAACGCCAACGGATCGGGATTGCACGAGCATTAGCAGTCAATCCGAAGTTTATCATTTGTGATGAACCAATCTCTGCTTTAGACGTATCGATCCAAGCCCAAGTGGTCAATCTTTTACAAGATTTACAAAAAGAGCAAGGATTGACTTACTTGTTTATCGCGCACGATCTATCCATGGTGAAACATATCAGTGACCGTATTGGTGTGATGCACAATGGCTTGTTGCTTGAGATGGGAACCAGTGAAGAAATCTATAATCATGGAGTGCACCCATATACGGAAAGCTTACTATCAGCGATCCCATTGCCTGACCCTGATCATGAACGCCAACGTCGCCGGATCAAGTATCAACCTGAACCAGATGATGGACAAATCCGCACGTTAAGAGAAATTGCTCCTGAACATTTTGTATATGCAACAGAACAAGAAGTTGCTTATTATGCGAAAAAATTAAAACGGCAGAAAGAAGCCTTGCTAGTCGCAAACTAGGGGGAGAAGCCGATGCTAAAAGCCTTTAAATTTCGAATCTATCCCACTGATTCACAAAAACAGTGGTTGATCCAAACATTTGGTTGTGTGCGTTTCACTTACAATCATTTATTAAAAGCCAGACAGGCGTATTATTTAGAAACACAAGCGATCGATTATACGCTGACACCAGCTTCTTTAAAAAAGCAATATCCGTTTTTAAAAGAAGTCGATAGTTTAGCCTTAGCGAATGCCCAATTAAACTTGGATCGTGCATTTCGTAATTATTTTAAAGGACGCGCAAGCTTCCCCAAACTAAAAAATAAAAAAAGTATTTGGCAGTCGTATACGACGAATAATCAAAAAGGAACAATCTATTTAGAAGAAACATACCTCAAATTGCCAAAGCTAAAAGAGAAAATTCGCATCCATGCCCATCGTCCGATTGAAGGAACGATTCGTTCAGCAACGATCTCATCTCGATACAACGAGATCTTTTATGTCTCCTTGCTCTGTGAAGTTCCCCAAAAGACGATGAAAGCGTCAAATAAATGGATCGGGATAGCCTATGATCCAGATCGTCTAGTGGAGATGTCCACACCACTTGACATCACGATTCCTAAATTCAAACAAGTTGATCAACAACTTCTGCGGGCAAAGAGAAAGCTTGTGATCAAAGGACGATCAGCACAGCATCGACGCACACGCGTTGAAAGAGTAAAAAATTATCAAAAGCAAAAAAGGAAAATCAAAGACCTTTATTTAAAACAAAAATTTCAACGAGAAGACTATTTAGAACAAATTTCAGGAACAGTGATCCGTCATTATGATTATTTGTTTGTCGAATCGATTTCAGCAGATTGTCCGGAAGGTGATTTTTCTATCCAAGACTGGCATAAGCTATTAGCAAAGCTCCAATATAAATCGCAATGGTATAGCAAAAAGTTAGTATTGATCGATATGAAAGAACAAACAGATCCTTCCACAAATAAAAAGAGTCTGGAATTAGTTGAAATCGGGAAACAAGTCCTTTTTGAATAAAAAAACTGGTAGGGGCGCCAGGGTTCGCCTTGCTAATAAAAAACATCTATTGTTTTTGTTTCTAGGAATTTCTTTCAGAGAAGCTCACTAATTATGACAAACCAAAAAAGAGGAGAAGAGCATGAATGCTCTTCTCCTTTCAGACTGTAGACAAAAGCATCAGTTTCCTCTTTACTAAGAGTGTAGACTAATACTTTTGTCTATTTTTGTATAATAAAAGATATGGGCTCTTTGTCAATAAGGACTGATGAGTTGCGAAAAACTAAATCTGAGTCAGAACAAACCTCATTCTGACTCAGATTTTGTGTTATCTAACTTTGATTAATTGATTGGTCAAAAAGATTCTAATTTTCATATTCTCAAATGATTTAAATCCGTAGGATACTCGTTTCATTGTTTTTATGTGGGTATTCTTTGCTTCTATTTTTCCATTGGAGTAAGGATAAATCATCGCATTGCCGATGCCTTCTTCGTAGATCAGAAGGTTTTGAAGTTTCTCACGAAATCCTTCATCTAATGTTTCGGGAAGTTCTGCCAATAAGGAGAAAAGCAAGTCAGGATCTTTGTCTCGAAAAGCTTCAACTAATTCATGGAAAACGGGATACGCCTCCTTTAGGGGCGTGGAAAAGCTAAGCAATCGATCAATCATCATTGCTTCAGTAAGAAATGGGTATTTAGGTGCTCGGAAACTTTTCCATGTTTTATATTCATAGTGGTTAATGTTTGCACGATTTTTTAGCAGAAAGCGCCAGTTCTTTTTCAGTTTTTCTGCATGGCTTTTCTGTTCTACTTTACGTTGCTCATTCATTTGATTGTTTGGACAGCATTATACATTCCTCCTCAAAAAGCGAACGTTTTTTTTTAATTGTAATAAAAAAACTGTAGTCTGAGTTTTCTTTTTTAGTGTATTTTTTGAAGTTTGTATTATATGATACAAAAAAGAGTGATTAGGAGGTGCTTTTTGTTGACTACATATAAATAAACTATCTATCTTATTAATTAACGAGGAGTGAAAGAGATGCCAAAGTTACCAGAAGATGCTCATAGAGAAAAAATTGGAAATAATTACAACAAACGGAATGATGAACATCCGCCAGGAACGGACCAAAAGATTTTAACCTATCTAGCCAATCACAGGGGGCAAACGCTGATACGCAATGGTGTATGGACATTTACTGGATTGGTTTATCTAGCCACTATTTTTCAAAATTTTCGGCCAGTAGATCCTCCCGAACAACATCCGGTTATAAAAAAAGACTCGCCAGCATTTGAAGTCACTACACGAGTTGACGTGAGAAGAGAGGGGAATCAGGCAAGGATTCACTCCTTTGTTTCCACCTCCACCATCAATCGTGCTCGAATCCATTCCTTGAATCCAAACCATGCGATATCCCATTCGGATACAGACAAACTTTCTTATGACAATCAGACGTTTGCTAATACGACATCCATGGATCTATCACCGTACGTTGATCTCGCGAAGATGGTGCATGAACGAAGTCTTTCTTTGTACCGACGGAGGCATAAGATTCATCAACTGATCAATTGTACAACCACGAGAAGGACAGATCAGGTAAACACATGGATCGTCACAGGAACAAGTGTGGAACAAACGAGATTGACCACTATTTGCCAAGAAGCGATTACTCGATCGAATGCGCAAAATGAGCAAAAGAAACAAGAGAGGGAGAATTCTACACACTCTTCTCACCATAAGAATGATTCAAAAACTCAAGATTTTCCTTATTTTTCTGCACAAGAGTCGGCTCAAAAACTAAGTGAAGCCATCCGAACCACCTTTGAAACCAAATATAATGGCACAACAGATGCCCCAACGAATGTACATAGACCAATCCCAGCCACGTTTTGGAAGGGATTAACGGAGCGATTTTACCAGATCTTTCACCAATACGAGAATACGAGCTACACCCAAGAACAAAAAGACACAAGTGGTGGGTCAGTGCTGTCGCAGTTTGTGAATTTATTGTTGCGTACTTTTTCGATAGATTATGAGGAAGAGCTATCTAGTGATTTCCATTTAGAAAAGGATCAACAGATACCGATGAATGTGTACTCCACGAAAGACTCGCATCCATCCAAGATTTCACCAAAAAAATCAAGGGAGGAAAAACAGGCGCAGGATCCTCAGGAAACAGCTTCAGAGGAAGTGACAGGCACACCACCAGAAGGTGAATCTGTACTATCTCCTGAAAAAGTGAGTTTCTTCACGCAACTTTGGGATTTAGTAGAAGATTTTTGTGAAAAAGTAGGGAGCTTTGATATTTTCCCAACATTTGGGGTGGAAGCAATGCCCCTTCCTGTTAGCACTGAAACAACTCTCGAAGACAGTTCGGTGAATGCGACAGCTATTCCTACGGAAGTACTTGGATTAAATGTGACAACAGCTGGAGAATTTGACACCACCCAAGAGCAAGAGATCAATGAAAAAATCCAAGCATTTTTGCGTGAAAATAGAGCTGATCCAGCAAAGGAAATAATTCAAGAAGAACAGGAAACACCTCTTCCAATGTGGAATAAGGAACAAAAAGAGGACATAAATAAAAAGCTGACTCATTTTTTCACGGAAAAAGGAATTGCTTGTCAAGAAAATGCTGAGGAATTAATGGAGACAGTCGGTGAGTGGGTACTTCTTGAAGGTGCAGCGCCACCAACGTTGGATATGGTGAAAGTTAAACAAATTGCAAAACTGATCTTGGAAATGAGCGAAGAGACAGTGATTTCAGAGGAACAAGCCGGTCTAACGGTCGGGACATGGATCTATGAAACAGTGAAGGACAACCAATCTGTGGCTTTAAATCTTGTTGTGGAAACGACTAAACAACCAGAAGGAACCAGTACGCCCCACCCCACAAGAACAGAAAACCAACCTGTGGCTTTAAATCTTGTTGTGGAAACGACTAAACAACCAGAAGGAATCAGTACGCCCCACCCCACAAGGACAGAAAACCAAAAAAATAACAGCGAAACTGATGGAATTCAATGGCGTGATCCTAATGTGCGAAAACAAATGGAAGCATTTTTTCAAGAAAAGGAATTATTACCAAATCAGCCAACCAAAGAACAAATATTGATCGCCTTAGGAAAATGGATCATCAAAGAAGAAAATAACAAATTCGTCTTCAATTATAAAAGAATTCAAGCAGTAGCAAAAGTGATTATAAAAGGATTGAAGCTTTATGATATAAAAGGAAAGGAAAAGATTTCAAACAAAGATGCCGAATTAACTGTCATGAAATGGGCCTTTGAAACGATATTAGGAAGTTCGATTGAAGCTTATATAGTCAAAACCTTAGTGTCGGCTCCTGATGTAGAGCAATTTACCATAGGTCGATTGAGAGATTTATTCACTGCCAGAAACTTAGAAAAAGAGGGATTAATTCAGTTAGATACGCCTACCCTTTCTCAAGAACAGAAAAGAGTCTTTAACAAATTATGGAATTTGTTACTTCATAAAGAGCTACCAAATTATTTTCTAGATAGCAGTGGTTTAGCGGATCACTTATTGATTTCTGATTATCAATCATTGATGCAGCTGACAGGAGCACAAATTTTAAATGAGAGTGGGTACCCACAGGCATTCAGTCAAGAAGATAGTTGGTTGATGGGGCAACATTTCTGGGAAACGATCCTTGAAAAAGGCGTGACCAGCTATGAAGAATTCCGTCAACTTCTAATGCCTTCTTTGCTTGCGGTCGCCCAACTAGAACCAAATCTATTACGAGAGGCATTGGCTACGGACACCTACAAAGAAGTGGCAATCAGTACCTTTATTGGATATCAACAAGAAGGTTATTATAAGCTAGTCGAAAATCAAGAACTCCTCAGTCAATTGTATAAAGCTTATCAAAAAGTCTTTCTTCAATGGCGTCGAAAAAAAGCATTAGCTATAACTGTGGCACAGACTTGTCGCGACAAAGGTTCCCTCATTTCATTTCATGTGATCAAACAAAATTATCTTATAGGTTCAGAAGATCCTTGTCCAGATATTGACTGGATTCCAGAGAAATTAGAAACTAGTTATGTTAAATTGACGAAAAATGTAGCAGATACGTATTTGCCACTGAATAAAAAACTGATAGAGTTTGCATTACTCGCCTTCGACAAAGAGGAAAGAGCGTTTATTTTCTCAGAAGGAACTCAGCTATATGAGGCAAATGCCGAGTTGACAAATGAAAGTGACTATATGGCTGAAGTGCCAGTCGCAAGTGTGGCTCTGAAGATGTATCAGTTGCTTTCTATGAAGAAGAAACAGAGAACGATTCTAAATCTAGACAAAACCGATCTGTTTGTAGCGGACAACGAAAAGGAAAAACGTTGGTATGCCCTGAAGCAGTTGGCTGGCGAAGGAGGTTATCGTTTTTATCGTGTTGATCAAGATCCTCTATTATACCTCAAATTTGGGTTATTTGATCAGAAAAACCTTTGGAAAAATGGGTATAAGAAAGAAGGAAATGAGATTCGGATCGGGGATAAACTTTTTACATTTTCTACTCGTATGAATTGGAGTAAAAAATTATCCCATGGAGTTGAGACAACTCCATTCATTGAAGCACTTAGTCGTAAACATAGTGATCAACTGTATCAACAATTGTATGATTCGGGAGACGACAAAGCGGATCTCGAAAAAGCTTTGGAGGTCGTCAAGCATTTTATTCCTTTTTATGATTGTGTGACAGGGAGCATTAATCAAGACACAGAAGGAGCAATTGTTTCTTGTACGATTGATGCCTTACTCATGATTCCGGTACTCGGTCAAGTCACTTCCCTCAATATGAAATTTACATTAGGTGCGGCTCGAGCGTTTGCCAGTAGAGGAATTCGCAACGCCATCAGAAGTGGTAAAAGTTTCCTACCAACAGCGGCCGAGACCAGAAGACTTGCGTTAACTCTTGCACAAACGATTGATCCAGGATTTGAGACCATTGTAGGTGGAGGACGATGGATCATTAGAAAAGTAGTGCAGTTCAAAAATGAACTTCGTGTGGGTAAAAAGACGAGAGAAATGTTAGAAAGAGTCGAAGCGTGGGAGAAGAAGCAAAAAGCGTGGGAGAAATCAATCGAGATCGTTCAGTTAAATGGTCTGGAAGTACCAGTGAGAAAAGTGAATGCTCATTTGTATATGCGCGTGACGAATCTAGAAACTGCAGAGGTGTTTGGCGGCTTGTTTATGAAAAAGGGGGATCGCTTAGAGCCCTATAGACCCGCTACATTTACGAATGAACAACTCAACTTGATTAACCTCTTGGAGGTGAAGTTGGATGAAAATCAGATCTTTGTCGTGGAAGATAATTTAAATCCTCAAGCCTATGGTACAGGAAAGATCACAACTGTAGCAAAAGAAGGTGAAGAAACGAAGCGTTGTATTGAAATGAAGGAGAAATTGATTGAAGTGACCATGACAGTCATCAAAAAGCATGGAATCCGATTAGATGTTTATGATCGTCATGAAGGAAAAATGTTACCAGTGAATTTTAACGGGATGGAATGGTATTTTGAAGAAGCAACGTCTACTTTCATATCAAAATCCGTAGAGGAAAAAATCGCTGGGATGTTAGATAAGTTTGAAACACTAAAAGATCCAAGTGGACTTTCTGCTCCGTATGGAAAGGGGATGATGTGGAATGAATCAGGCAGATCCTACATCAAGATCAATAATCATTACATTCCGTTGATCGCATTGGATAAAAATAGCAATCGGTATCATTTAGTGAAAAAGGAATACAATGAACCGATGACGATTTTGATATTTGATGAAAAAAAAGGCAAGTTTCGTTTTGAGACAGATTCGGAAAGAGCGAAGGTAGAAGCAATTGAACAAACAAGTAAGAAAGAAAAACCTCATAAGTTAGAGGCTTTACAGCATAAAAGAAAAACCACTTCAGGTGAATCAAGAGTGTCGCAAGGAGAGACACCGGGCACCTCAGGTACTTCAAGCACAAGTTCTCACGATAAAAGGGTTAAAATGGGCACATTGGTTGGTCAAGTGGAAAATAATGATATTCCCAAATCCGCGGGAAAATATGATTTATGGAGTAAACTTAGAGAAGCAGAGCTTTCTAAAGGTGTAATTCCAAGAATAGAAGATCCTAATGTTCGACTTGCACCGTTAACTGAATTTGTTTCAGATTTGCCTAATAAATATCATTTTAGTGACGAGGAAATAAGACAGAGTATTTTGAAAACAATTAAAGTGAACTTGCCGCCCAATTCTACTTTTAAAACAGTGGCAGGAGTTACTTCTGATAAAGTGCCAGACTTTCTCAAACCGTTTGTTCAAGATATGGAATATGGTCTTGAACAATTAATGGATTTTGCAGATTCTGGAATAGCCATATTTGAAAAATTATTGCTTGACAAAACTACTGAAAAAGTTGAGCTTAATAAAGCCGTGGCAAACGCTGAGGTTGAAAACGCTGTGGCAAAAGCTGTAGTTAACGATGCTGTGGCAAAAGTTCAGCTTGCAGAATCTCCGCTTGACAAAGCTATTGCACAAGCAGAGCTAGAAGAAGTTATGGCAAAAGCAGAGCAGGCACAATTTGAACTTGACAAAGCGATTGAACTAGTTAAGTTTGATCAAACTCTTTCACAATCTAAGGAAGGGAAATATTTAATAAAATTATTTTCAATAGGTGAGACTCCTAGCCAAGAACTCATCATAACAGAAACGATTAAAAGACTGTTGAATAGGTTGAAAAAAATCAAAAACTTCTATAAGCAATCAAAGGAATGGGACTATGAAAATATTTTGCTCGTTTGGAGTGATTCATTCACCAAGAAAGAAGGATTAGATGTTTATGTATCAACAGCTGATATAAATATTCCGAAAGCAGAGGTTTTTCCAGTTGATGGAGAATGTCGGGTCATTATTTATGCAGATAGTTTTCATTTGGATCCTCAAAAATTTCCAGAATATGAGCTAACAGCAAGACCTTCTTCAGTGCTCTTTCATGAAGGATCACATCTTGTTTCAAATACAAACGATCTGGCAGTTCAATATTATTCTCCAAGAGGGACGGAATTGACTACAGTACAAGCAATAAACCGGTTTTACGAGGAATTAAAAAACATAGTAAATGTAGATTCTAAACCTTTCGGTGTTTTTGTGGATCATTTAGCGAAAGAATTGAATTTACCTACCTTATCCAAGTCTGAGGTTATAAGGAGAATGTGTGAAGATGATGTGTTGCTTTATAATTTTTTATTGACAGATGCAGAATTCTTTACAATGATTTTAAGGGACATTATCGAAGGAAGAGAGGTGGATGAAATCGTTCGTGTCCCAAGAAGCACAGATAATAAAAAAATGAAACTAAAATTTCTGTTCCTCTATACGGCAATGGCTTATCTGTCTAGAAATTCAAATTTAGAGGTAAATCATCAGTTAAACCAAATGAAAGAACAGACCACAACAAAAGTAATGGATAATGTAAGTACAGATATCCCAAGTAAAGAAATGCCGAAAGAAACAAGAATGCCTGTACACACGGAATCTTTAAAAATACTAAAATATAAAGCAAAAGATATGTTGAAAAAGGAAGTCTCAGACCTTCTAACGGCTAGTATGATAAAAAGTAATAACAGTACAACTGAATATATTATAAAAGAACAAGGAGTAATGAGCCCAACACACCCTTCATTGACTTTAAGTTTCTCGAACCTTGTAACTAGTAGTATTGAAAAAAGTAATAAACTTCGACAAAATGTCTCGAAGAGACGAACAAACCATCTGCAAGAAGTAACTCCACAATATTAATTCAAGTAGGTCATTCAAAAATATATGGGCTTGGTATAATAAACTAAACAAAAAATTAAGGAGGAGTGATGGACGAGTTATATTAAAGTAGACACCAAGTTAAGAGAGTTTGTGGGGGAAATTACTATGAAACATGGACCATTTACACAAGAATTCAAACGATAAGCGGTTTTTATTCATCTTGGATGAAGGACTACCTGTCCAAATTGTTTCAAAAAATTGGAAGTCCATCCTCACAAAATTAACTTATCTTTTTGTTCATAAAAGTCTTGCCAGTTCCCCCTTCATATTTAAATGAAAAAGGCTCGAGTAATGAAAAGCAACTCCCACAAATAGGAACCAAACATAATCAGACTGTAGACAAAGAAAAAATTTCTTTGTTCTACAGTTTTTTTGTTATTGACTTTAGTCAGTTTCGTTCGCGTAGCGTACGAAATAAAAAAACCGCGCGTTTCTATGCGTGGACGAAATAGCTTTAGCGATAAAAAACTCCTTTCGATATACTAATAGTGGCTACCAACCGCATATCAGATTGAAAGGAGTTTTTTTATGTCTAACAATGATAAAAGTTTAGCACATACAAGATGGAATTGTAAGTATCACATAGTATTCATCCCGAAGTATCGACGAAAAGTGATTTATGGAAAGTTAAGAGTAAGTATTGGTCAGATATTAAGAAAATTGTGTGAGATGAAAGATGTTGAAATCATTGGAGCACATGCAATGCCTGACCATATTCATATGTTAGTAAGAATACCGCCAAAGATTAGTATTTCTAGTTTTATGGGCTACTTAAAAGGACGAAGTGCAACTTTAATCCATGAAAAACATGCGAATTTGAAATATAAGTATGGGAATAAAAGCTTTTGGTCCAAAGGATACTACGTGAGTACGGTTGGGTTAAATCAAAAAACAATTGAAAAATATATTCGAGAACAAGAAGCAGATGATCGAATTAGAGATAGTATAAGTAAACAAGAGTATGTAGATCCATTTAAATAGTTAAAGAGAGATAGAGCTGTGAGCGAGCGGTTGGTGGTTATTTAAAAAGCCCCTTTTAAGGGGCTAGCGAGTGGTGAGCCCTTCTAGAGCTGTTAAAAAGCCACCCGTTTTCACGGGTGGATATTTACTCTGTATGTCCAGGTTTTAATTGATAGATCTTTGAGGGACGTCCGATACCGACAGGACGTTCACCGATTTCATCGAAGTATTGTAACATAGCTTTTTTGAAATTGGAATGATCGATCATTTTAAAATCGATCCCTAAGAATTTAGCGAATACTTTGCGTGCTTCAGTGATCGTGAAGTCTTTTCCTAGCACTTGAAGCACTTGGGGTTCATGTTCCATTTTGTTGACGACACGGTTGAAGGCTTTGACAATGATCTCGCTATGGTCAAAAGCTAATGTGTCTTTGCCAGAAGACTCGCTCGTCGTCAAGTCTAGAGTGATTGCTACATCCCCACTCGATAAATGCAGTTTGTTTGCATTGCGTTCAAGTGAAAACCACTGCACTTCTTTGGCATCGTCTCCAGCGATCAAAGGTTCTTCACCGATAAAGGCGAGATAGCTGACTGTCACGACCCAGCCACGAGGATCACGATTCGGTGTACTGAAGGTATGCAGTTGTTCAATATTTTCTTCGGATATGATGACGCCTGTTTCTTCTTTTGTTTCTCGCAATACGCTGGCACCAGTCGATTCATTTTTTTGGACGAATCCTCCGGGAAGTGCCCAAGAATTTCGGTAAGGATGGCTTTTACGTTGGATAAGTAAAACTTTTAATTGATCTTCTTCTTTGTTGTAGCAGAGTAAAACGATATCGACGGTCAAGGAAGGTTTTTCATATTCAGGACGTTCTTGGTCTTGGTACCAAGATAAGAAATCAGTTTCAGAGGCCTCTTGTTCATAATATGTTTTTTCTTCTTCTTTTGAATGAAAATGTTCCACTTTCTCACCTCCTATTATGTTAAGGTACTTTTTACTTTATTGTAGCAGAATCTCTCTGAAAACCAAAGATTTCTAGACAAATAAATCCAACTCAGAGTTGAAAAAGAAACGGTAAGAGTAGATTAAATAGGAAGAAAAGCAAATAAAAAGGGGGAAGCTTCTGTTTTTCTTCTCGAATGGCGAAAAAGCCACAGAGGACGATATACCCTGCTAGGATCACTCGAAGGATCAAAGTGAGCAAAAGAAAAGTATTTAATTGCTCATGTAGATTGAAATAACCATACAGATGTAAATAGTAAAAACTAAATAATAGATGGATGAGAGAAAGTAAAGCAATGCTGATAATCATTCGTTTGTGTTTTTTTGTCATTAGTCTCAAAACCTTTTCTTATATGATATTGCTTATTATAGCATGTTTGTAAAGTAAAAATGAGAGAGTAGACGATCCTGAAGAAAAAGGAGCGAGAGTGTGGGTAGAGAAGGAAGTGGTTCATCACGATAACGTAGGTTCTTTATAAATGTTTTCTTGAAGGGAAAGGACATCTTTACATTTCGGGAGTTATCAAAAAAAGCTAACAGCGTATTCATTTTATGGTATACTAGCAAGGAAACGAATTCGCACCATGCGATAAAGGAGGAAGTACCCCATGGCAGAAAAGGAAACTTTTTATATCACTACGCCCATCTATTATCCAAGTGGCAAACTGCACATTGGCAATTCTTATACAACGATTGCATGTGATGCTGTTGCACGTTATAAACGTTTGATGGGCTTTGATGTGTTTTATCTAACTGGGGTAGATGAACACGGACAGAAAATCGAGAAAAAAGCAGAAGAATTAGGCGTAGAGCCACAGGAATATGTAGACAAAATGGCTGCAGATGTCAAAAAACTATGGAAAACATTAGATATCAGCTACGATAAATTCATTCGCACAACTGATGATTATCATAAAGCAGCAGTTCAAAAAATCTTTGATCGTTTGCTTGAACAAGGCGATATTTACTTAGGTGAATATGAAGGTTGGTATTCTGTCTCTGATGAGGAATTCTTTACAGAAACTCAACTTGCAGAAGTATACAAAGATGAAGACGGCAAAGTGATCGGCGGGAAAGCGCCAAGTGGTCATGAAGTTGAGCTAGTCAAGGAAGAGTCTTATTTCTTCCGTATGAGTAAGTATGCAGATCGCTTGTTAGAGTACTACGAAGAACACCCAGAGTTTATCCAACCTGAATCACGTAAAAATGAGATGATCAATAACTTCATCAAACCAGGTTTAGAAGATCTAGCAGTTTCACGGACGACATTCAGCTGGGGAATCAATGTTAAAAATGATCCGAAACATGTAGTGTATGTCTGGATCGATGCGTTGTCGAACTACATCACCGCACTGGGCTACGGTTCAGAAGACGATCAATTATTCCAGAAATATTGGCCCGCAGATGTCCATATGGTTGGAAAAGAAATCGTTCGGTTCCATACGATCTATTGGCCGATCATGTTGATGGCATTAGATATCCCATTGCCAAAGAAAGTCTTTGGACATGGCTGGTTGTTGATGAAAGACGGCAAGATGTCTAAATCGAAAGGCAATGTCGTTTATCCAGAAATGCTCGTAGAACGCTATGGCTTAGATGCTTTGCGTTATTACTTATTGCGTGCAGTACCATTTGGTTCAGATGGCGTATTTACACCAGAAGACTTTGTGTCACGTGTGAACTACGATTTGGCGAATGACTTAGGGAATCTTTTGAATCGAACGATTGCAATGATCAATAAATATTGTGATGGCATGGTTCCTGACTATGCGTCATTAGTGACACCGTTTGACAGTGAGTTATCAACAACTGCTGCGAATGTGGTTGGTCGTTATCATGACGCAATGGAAAAAATGGAATTCAACACTGCTTTAGCCGAAATCTGGGTATTGATTTCTCGTGCCAACAAATATATCGATGAAACAGAACCTTGGGTCTTAGCAAAAGACGAAGAGAAGAAAAAAGAGTTAGAGAGCGTGATGATCCACTTAGCTGAATCGTTACGTATCACTGCGATCCTCTTACAACCGATCATGACAGAAACACCAACTAAAATCTTCAATCAATTAGGGTTGGATGCCGAGACGATGAACCTTGAAGGATTACACTTCGGTGAATTCCCATCTGGGACAAAAGTCGTTGCAAAAGGTACACCGATTTTCCCACGCTTAGAGCTGGAAGAAGAAATTGCGTATATCCAAGCAAAAATGTCAGAAGGTACTCAAACAAATGAGGACTCTGTCAAATGGGACCCAGAAGAAACAGAGCTTGTTTCGACTAAAGAAAAACAAATCAAATTCGATGTATTTGAAAAAGTCGAATTAAAAGTAGCAGAAGTCATCAATTGCCAAAAAGTCGAAGGGGCAGATAAATTATTGCAATTCCGTCTAGATGCAGGAGATGACCAAGACCGTCAAATCTTATCCGGTATTGCCGAATTTTATCCTGATCCAAGTGAATTGATCGGCAAAAAATTAGTGATCGTTGCTAACTTGAAACCACGCAAAATGCGCGGGCTGATCAGTCAAGGAATGATTCTTTCAGCAGAAGCAGCTGATGGTTCATTACAAGTGATCGAAGCACCAAAAGGTATGCCAAACGGTTCTGAAGTTGGCTAATCAATGACTGTTAAGAACTATTCTAAGCAAATAAGCTTAGAATAGTTCTTTTTTGATAACCTTACTTTTCATGGCTCTATAAAAATAAAACTAACGAGGTTGTGCGAACACCGTTTATTTGTTTTTAGGGGGTACGAAAGGACGAATCTCCTCGGCTTTTTTATAACTTTGATTGAGTGACAAATTTTTTGGAACTGCAGTATTAAACCATTCATTCATGTTACAATAAGAAAGAAAAGTGAGTAAGTAAACGATCCAAGCCGAATGAGCAGGTCATTGGCTTAGTTAGCGCTTGATAAGAAATAGGATAACTATGCTATCTATTGGAAGGAGACGAAAGATGAATGTGGCTGAGTTAGATTTAGTTACCCGATTTGTACTGGAAAAAAAAGCAAATCTGCATGGCGGAATTTACCATTTGACTCAAGTAGAAATGGCGTATAACTCCAATCGAATCGAAGGGTCGAGAATTTCTGAGAAGCAAACCGCCTTAATATTTGAAAATAATATTCTCCCTCCTGCTGAAAGTGGCGAGGCAACGAAACTAGATGATATCAAAGAAACAGAAAATCATTTCAAAGGTTTCGATTACGTGATCGATCATATCGAAGAACCGTTATCGAATGATTTTATCAAAGAACTACATCGAATTTTGAAACGAGGAACAACTGATGGAAACAATCCGCTAACACCTGTCGGAGAATTTAAACTTGTTCAAAATATGATTGGTTTTGGTTATGATGAGGTTGAAACCATAGCATCCGAGGAAGTAACTGAAAAAATGACGGAATTACTTGCTCACTATGAGAACTCAAAAAAACAAAGCTTAGTTGAAATTGCAGATTTTCATGTGAAATATGAACGCATCCACCCATTTGCAGATGGCAACGGACGTATGGGACGTTTGATGATGTTCAAAGAATGCTTGAGGCACAATATCATGCCTTTCGTGATCAAAGTTGTCCATCGTGAGTTCTACTACAGAGGTTTAAGTAATTGGGGAACCGAGAATGGTTATTTACTTGATACTTTAGGTATGAGTCAAGATATGTATGAACAGTTTTTAAAAAAAATGAAATTCACAGGATCGGTTCATCAATAAAATAGCTTTATAGATATATTGAAAAAGTCGAGCGATGATAATCATCGTCCGACTTTTTTTAGTTTTAGCCGTTGTTTGACTTTCGTTGGCAATAATGCTGCGACGATTGAAAATGGAATACATAGAATATACCAAGCAATCAGGCGGCTATTGCCGTAACGTACATAAATCTTGGTCAATAGCGAGTGAAGGATCACCAGCCCTAGGAGCAAGCTGATCGCAAAGAACCATCTTGTATCCCAATCAGTCAAGTGGCGCAAGGCGTTCATGGTTAAAGGATAGCCGTAGAAAAAAATCCCGACCATCGTGACGCGCCAATTTTTGACGATCGTTTGAACATTCAATAGTAAAAAGATGACCGATAGTAAAAAAGCAATGGGCGGAAACAAGCCGACGAGAAAGGAATAGACGATTCCCCACAACAACATCCCAGGCCCTTTGATCAAGGCGGCAATGAGAAGAAAACTAGCCATCAATAGCAATTGCTGTGTCAATGTCGCAATTGTTAGCCAGCCAAATAAAATCAACAATAACCAATGTAGCTTGGATTGTTTTTGTTCTTTTTGTGGAAAGAAAGTAGTACCTTTATCTTTTAGATAAGATGCTAGTTTTGGATCGATCGATTGAAAATCCATAGGGTACCTCCTGACATTTCAAGTAGCTTCATTCTATAAGAAGTAAGACAAGAATACATCCGTCTTTAGAGGGATATTTTCACTACAAATTTCTGAAAAGAATGGTAAAATGAAAAGTTCTCGGTTATACTGAAAAAAATAAAAAAGAAATACGAAATGAGGAAGAGGATGAAGGGGAAATTAAAACGCGAGATCAATTTGTTTGGTGCATTATCCACAGTAATGGGAACTGTGATCGGCGCCGGCGTCTTTTTTAAAACAGCAGCGGTAGTGGCAAGTACACAATCAACAAGTTTGACGTTACTCGCGTGGTTGTTAGGGGGATTCTTAACGATCTGTGCGGGGCTAACAGTAGCTGAATTAGCCACTGCCATTCCTGAAACAGGTGGAGCTGTCAAGTATATTGAAGCAGCTTACGGTAAGTTACCAAGTTTTTTGTTAGGCTGGGCACAAAGTTTGATTTACTTTCCAGCCAACATTGCGGCATTATCGATCATCTTTGCAACACAGCTGATCAATCTCTTACAGCTATCTCCTGATTATTTATTGGTGATTGCTATTATTACAGCACTTTCTATCACTGGATTGAATCTGTTAGGGACCAAAGTTGGTGCGTACGTTCAATCGATTACATTGGTAGTCAAGTTGATCCCAATTGCAGTGATCATTATTTGGGGGCTTCTGACACCCGGACAGGGTACTGTTCAATTATTTCCAGTAGAAGCCGGACAAGGTGTTTCATGGGCAGAAGGACTTAGTGGTGCTTTGTTGGCGACACTATTCGCTTACGATGGCTGGTTAGGTGTCGGAGCCATGGCTGGAGAAATGAAACGTCCAGAAAAGGATCTACCAAAAGCGATTATTTTAGGATTGAGTTTTGTGACATTCGTTTATCTATTGATCAACTTCGTCTTTTTAAAAACATTACCGATTGATCAAATTGCTGGAAACTTGAATGCTTCATCTGATGCGTCAGCGGTCATCTTCGGTGAACTAGGAGGAAAAATCGTTACGATCGGTATTTTGATCTCTGTCTACGGCGCACTGAATGGTTATACGTTGACTGGGATTCGTGTTCCATATGCAATGGCATTAGAAAATGAGTTGCCGTTCAGTAACCAGTTGACAAAGCTCTCAAAAAAATTCACCGTTCCTTATGTCCCTGCGTTGTTCCAACTAGCGATTGCATGTATCATGATGAGCTTGGGTTCATTTGATTTTCTGACAGATATGTTGATTTTTGTCATGTGGCTATTTAGCTTATTGATTTTTATTGGCGTATTTATTTTAAGAAAGAAAGCCCCAGAGATGCCTCGTCCATACAAAGTACCCCTTTATCCAGTGATACCGATCATTGCGATTTTAGGAGCCATCTTTATTTTAGGGATGACACTGATCACACAAACGAATTTGGCATTGATCGGAATCTTAGTCACATTGTTAGGTGTACCTGTGTTTTACTACAAAAAAAGACAAACTGAAAGTAACTAACTGATAATGAAAAGACAAGAAGTGAATCAAGTCATTTCTTGTCTTTCTTTGTACGATATCTCATGTTTTTTAGTCTTTGAGACTTCTTTAACGCCTGCTTATATGCTAAAGTAATGAATGAAAAGGAGAGATAAAGATGATATTTGATTCTCATACTCATTTGAACGCGGAACAATTCAATGATGATATTCCTGAAACGATCCAGCGTGCAGAAGAACTAGGTGTGACTAAAATGGCCGTTGTAGGCTTTGATACACCAACGATCGAAAAGTCCTTGATGCTTAGTCAAGATTACCCAAACATTTATAGCATCATCGGCTGGCATCCTACAGAAGCTGGTAGCTATACGAAAGAAATCGAAAACAAACTACAAGAACAACTGACTTTACCAAAAGTGGTTGCTTTAGGTGAAATCGGACTGGATTATTATTGGATGGAAGATCCCAAAGAAGTCCAAGATAAAATCTTTAGAAGACAGATCGCCATCGCAAAAGAAATGCGTCTACCGATCAGTATCCATACGAGAGATGCCTTGGAAGACACTTATAAGGTGTTAAAAGAAGAAGACATTCGTGATATTGGCGGAATCATGCATAGCTTTAGTGGTGATTATGAATGGGCACAACGTTTCCTTGATTTAGGGATGCACATTTCTTTTAGTGGTGTCGTGACATTCAAAAAGGCGTTAGATGTGCAAGAAGCAGCGACAAACGTCCCAATGGATCGTCTATTAGTGGAAACGGATGCTCCTTATTTAGCGCCAGTGCCCTATCGAGGAAAAAGAAATGAACCAGGGTATACTCGTTACACAGTCGAAAAGATCGCTGAACTTCGTCAACTACCAATGGAAGAAGTTGCGGCACAAACATGGAAAAACGCCCATCATTTATTTGGATTATCAGAGCATGACTAAGTTAAAGATCCAAGAAATCATTGTTGTCGAAGGGAAAGACGATACGAGAAGGCTACAAGAAGTGGTTGAAGCCGATACGATAGAAACGATTGGTTCAGCGATCAATGAAGAAATCTTGATGCAGATCGAACATGCACAGGAAACTAGGGGAATCATTATTTTTACGGACCCAGATTTCTCAGGTGAGAAGATCCGTAAAACGATCATGGAAGTGGTACCACAAGCAAAACATGCATTTTTGCCAAGGAACCAAGCCGTACCGAAAAAAAAGGGAAGCTTAGGGGTCGAACATGCGAGTGATGAAGCGATATTAGAAGCGTTGAAAAAGGTCGTTACGCCAGTCGATGATGAGACCCAAGTACCGGAGATCACTAGACAAATGCTGGTTGCATATGGATTGATTGCCGGAGCACATGCAAAAGAAAAACGTGAGATGCTAGGTGATGAATTACGCATCGGCTATACGAACGGAAAACAATTGGAAAAACGATTGAACATGTTCCGAATTACGTTAACTGAGTTTAAGCAGGCAATGAAAAAAGTGGAGGATCATTATGAGTGAATATCGGGATATTGCAACACCCACTAGAACAAAAGAAATTTTATTGAAGCACGGCTTCTCTTTTAAGAAGAGCTTAGGACAAAACTTTTTGACAGAGCTGAATATCCTTCGAAAAATCATTGAAACTGGTCAAATCGATCAGCAGACTAATGTGATCGAAGTAGGGCCAGGAATTGGTGCATTAACAGAGCAAATCGCGCGTCATGCCAAACAAGTAGTCGCATTTGAAATCGACGATCGATTGATTCCTGTCTTGGCAGATACCCTTTCACCTTATCCGAATGTCACAGTCATCCACCAAGATATTTTGAAAACTGATTTAGCAGAGGCAGTCAATACTCAATTCAATGAGCGGTTACCATTGAAAGTGGTGGCTAATTTGCCTTATTATATTACGACACCGATCATGATGCACTTTCTTGAATCAGAAGTAGTGGTTGACGAAATGATCGTGATGATGCAAAAAGAAGTCGCTGATCGCATCTCAGCAAAACCGGGAACAAAAGCATATGGTTCTTTATCGATCGCTGTGCAATACTATATGGAAGCAAGTTTGGCGTTTATTGTGCCAAAAACAGTATTTGTGCCACAACCAAACGTGGATTCAGCAATCTTGAAACTGACAAGACGCGCAATACCAGCAGTTTCCGTAACGGATGAAAAAGCCTTTTTCCGTCTGACAAAGGCTGCGTTTCAACAGCGTAGAAAAACTTTATGGAATAATTTGCAACATGCCTATGGGAAAGACGAAGAAACTAAAAGTTGGTTAACCGCAAGTCTAACAGAGGCAGGAATCGATCCGAAAAGACGAGGAGAAACACTTTCTTTAGAAGAATTTGCTGCTTTGAGCAATGCTATGGAACATCTAAAAAAATAAAATGAGGAATAGAAGGCTGAAAAAGTCTTTTCGCTCTAAGTCTGAAGGCATCACTTGAGAAAACCATTTTGGGTATTCTTCAAGTGATGCCTGACTATTTTAGGAAACAAGATCCCAAATCAAATTCTTGGATTTTAAAGAGGGTGGTATTTCAGGCGCCTTGTTCCTCTTGATGTGTCTTGACACATTAGAAAGTTAGCGGTACAATAGGTCAAAACAAATGTGTCAAGACACATCAAGGGAGTAAAAAAATGAAAACAAATTCTGTAAGAAAATTGACAATTTCCGCTTTATTGATCGGGATGGGCGTTCTTATTCCGATGATCATGCCTAAGATCGTAATTCCGCCTGCTTCATTTACACTAGCTTCACATGTGCCATTATTTATCGCAATGTTTTTTTCACCCGGTGTAGCTGTGGCAGTGGCGCTAGGTACAACATTTGGTTTCTTCTTGACGACACCTGTGATTATTGCGCTTCGTGCATTGTCTCATTTGGTATTCGCTCTAATCGGTGCATGGTATTTACAAAAAAAACCAGGGATCGTCTTAAAAGACGGGCAATTCACATTAATGAACTGGCGTTTTCAAGGGTTTAACTTATTGATCGGCGTGATCCACTCGATCATCGAAATGCTAGTGGTGAGTGTGTTCTTCTTCATTGGGAATATGCCGGAAACATACTATGCAGAAGGCTACTTCTATACCGTATTCATCTTGATGGGGATCGGTGGCTTGATCCATAGTTTGGTGGATTACAATATCGCTTACTTCATTGCCGGAACATTGAGTAAATTCTTTGATGTCCCAGTTTTCACTGCTGCCAAGAAACAGCAAAAGAAAGAGATCGTGCAAGGAACGATCAAAAAAGTCGTTTAGCAATGCCACAGATAAAGACTTAAAAATAACCAAAAAAAGACCCAAGATCGAACGATCGTTGGGTCTTTTACGTATCATCAAGTTCTGTTTCGTTTATGGGATCGTGATGACATCTTCTGTATCTTTATCAAAGAAATGGCCTTTATTGATATTGAAGGCAAGGTCGATCATTTCTCCTGGTTTATGGAAGTCACGCGCGTCAACTTTTGAAATGAACTCAGTTGTTCCAGTGCGAGTATAAAGCATGGTTTCTGCGCCTAGTAATTCTGAAACAACGACTTCTGAATTGACAACAGTTTCTGGTGAGGCATCCAAGACAACTTGTTCACTGTGGATATCTTCAGGACGAATACCAAAGACAAGTTCTTTGCCTTCATAACCTTTTTCAACTAGTACTTTATTTTTACCTTCAGGGATTCTCAATTTTAGTCCATGACCATCTGAGATAACGCCTTGGCTTAATTTTACGTTGAAAAAGTTCATGGCAGGCGAACCAATGAAACCAGCAACGAACATGTTGACTGGTGTGTCATAAACTTCTTTCGGTGAACCGATTTGTTGGATAAATCCATCTTTCATGATGACGATACGGTCTGCCATCGTCATCGCTTCTGTTTGGTCATGGGTAACGTAAATGGTTGTTGTTTCTAAGCGTTGATGCAACTTCGCGATCTCGGCACGCATGGCTACACGTAGTTTGGCATCCAAGTTTGACAATGGCTCATCCATCAAGAAGACTTTCGCATCACGTACGATGGCACGACCTAAAGCCACACGCTGACGTTGCCCCCCAGAAAGAGCAGCAGGTTTACGTTTTAAGTATTCAGTCAAACCAAGGATCTCTGCAGCATTTTCTACACGTTGTTGGATGTCTGCTTTATCGTATTTACGCAATTTCAAACCAAACGCCATGTTGTCAAATACCGTCATGTGAGGGTATAAGGCATAGTTTTGGAATACCATCGCGATATCACGGTCTTTAGGAGCAACATCGTTCATTACTTTGCCTCCGATATTCAATTCTCCTTCGGAAATATCTTCAAGACCAGCGATCATTCGTAGAGTTGTTGATTTCCCACAACCGGAAGGACCAACGAATACGATAAATTCGCGATCTTTGATTGCCAAGTTAAAGTCAGTAACAGAATAGTTTTCTGCATTATCATATTTCTTGTATACATTTTTCAGAGCCATTTCTACCATCGTACAAACCACGCTTTCTTTTTTTCTTTTATTTGATGTGTTTAGTATAGTTGAAAGCGCTATCTATATTCAATGTCACAATGAACAAGAATTCGTAGGAACTTTCGTCAATGTGTACAAAATAATTGGAAAGTGCGTGAGATTACTAAATCTGCCACCTATAAAATAGAATAAATGATGTTCATGAAACAGATCCTTCAACAATGAGAGCAAACTCCAGCAATATGGCAATTTATTTTTTTGTTTTTACTGCTCGAGTTATCAAAGATTTACCGTGTATTCACTATCTTAGAGCGTATAATACTTTGTAGATATTAAGAGATATAAAAAAGGAGGCAACCAAGAAAACAAAATTTGATTTTCATGTTAAATTAAGTTAAACTCGATTTAACATAAGCTGGGAGATGATAATAATGGAAACGACTGTTAGAAAGATTGGAAATTCTGTAGGAGCAATTTTTCCCAAAGATATTTCTCCAGAAGTTGGAAAAATATATACGATTATTAAAATAGGTGAAACATATGTATTAAAGCCCAAAAAAGAAGATATTTTTAAGACTCCAGAGGCATGGGCAGGCTTTAGAGATTCAATCACCCAAGAAGATAAAGAGTGGGATGAGATGAACCTTGAGGGGGAGGAACTATAAATGGATTATCCAAAGCAAAAAGATATTGTATGGCTGGATTTTGATCCAGCTAGAGGAAAGGAAATAAAGAAGCGAAGACCAGGTTTGGTAGTAAGTAAGAATAACTTCAACCAATACACTGGTTTTTGTTTGATTTGCCCAATCACATCAACTGAAAGAAAATTTGATACATATATTAAGATCAAAGAACCACAAATCATTTCTGGACAAGTTGTTACACATCAATTGCGTTCAATTGACTACACCGCTAGAAACATAATAAAAATTGAACAATGTGATATTCTCACATGGGTGGATGTACTAGAAGTCCTTGATATGTTTTTATAGAAATTTGAAAAATATCAAACCACAAAGAAATTTGGTACACTGGTAAAAAAGGAGTGAGGACGGATGAAGATAGCATTGATTGCACATGATCGCAAAAAAGAATTGATGATAAAATTTACCACTGCTTACAAAACGATACTGGAACAACATGAACTATTCGCGACAGGGACGACCGGACAAAAGATTGCAGAAGCCACAGGATTATTGGTCCATCGGTTCAATTCAGGACCTTTAGGCGGTGACCAACAAATTGGCGCGATGATCTCAGAAGATGAATTGGATCTAGTGATTTTCCTGCGTGATCCTTTAGCAGCTCAACCTCATGAACCTGATGTCACTGCGTTGATCCGCTTGGCTGATGTATATGATATTCCTTTAGCAACGAATATCGGTACCGCAGAAGTTTTATTACGAGGGCTTGAAGCCGGATTTTTGGAGTTCCGACAAGTGATCCATGAAGAAGGAAGTAAGATCCCTTTTCCTAATAAGATTTAAAATTCGGATTTTATGAGGATAGAGACAGTTGATCAAGGCGAATGTCTGCCATGTTACGAACTTAGGAATCGTTTTCGTTTAGAACATTAGGTTTTTTTATTTACAGTTCTTCCTTTTCTATGCTATAGTTTGTCTGGGATAAGTTCCCACTATTAACAGAGTAGAAAATAAAGCGTTAAGTGCTTAGAGGATGGGATGTTGCCTCTAGGACGAAGGACGTAAGTTCGCGGTTTTATTTTCGCATTCGCTGCATGAAACATGTAGCAGCTCTTAAAGGAGATGCTAGAAATGAAGAAAAATCGTTTAGATGCTCGTATGATTACGATCATGGGACTGCTGATCGCATTGATGGTCACGTTGTCTCGCTTAGTTTCATTTGAAACACCATTACTCAAAATCAGTGTAACGTTCATTCCCCAAGTAATCATGGGTATTTTATTTGGCCCATTTTGGACAGGGGTCGGTTCTGTGTTAGCTGATGTGGTGGGTATGGCATTATTTCCTAAATCTGTCTTTTTCATTGGCTTCACGTTGAATGCTTTTATTGAAGGAGCGATTTATGGGTTCTTTTTCTATCGCAAAGAGATCACTTGGAAAAATGCAATCTTAGCCACGCTCAGTGTGACAGTGTTCGTTAGCTTGATCCTGACACCATTATGGTTGGTCATCATGTATCAAGTACCGATGAACTGGGTATTCTGGGGACCACGTTTATTAAAAGCCATTATCTGGTTGCCGATCCAATCGACGATGATCTACGTGATTGGGCGCGCCATGCCATATAAAAGAATTTTGCGGAGTTTAACGACGCATACAAAATAAAAAACAAGCAGTCTTCCCATCCCAGAAGACTGCTTGTTTTTTGCATAGATCAGAAAAATCATCTGATTCGATGTTCACTATTTTTCAACCGATCCAGTAAATTGCGCTTGATAAAGTTGACGATAGCTACCATCTTCGATTTTCAATAATTCATCATGTGTTCCTATCTCAACGATTGCCCCTTGGTCCATCACGAGGATCTGATCGGCATTTTTGATCGTGGACAAGCGATGGGCAATCACAAAACTAGTTTTTCCTTCCATCATTTTTAGGAAGGCATTTTGGATTTTCTTCTCTGTCAATGTATCCACTGAACTTGTTGCTTCATCAAGTATCAACATGGGTGGATTACTGATCATCGTACGAGCGATCGTCAGTAATTGACGCTGCCCATCGGAGATTTTTAATCCCTGTCCACCAATGCGTGTATCTAGTTTTTGTGGCAAGCGTTGGACAAATTCATACATATAGGCTGATTTTAGGGCCTCATTGATTTCTTCATCACTGGCATCTGGCTTCCCGTAACGTAAGTTTTCTCGTAGCGTACTGTCGAATAACCAAGTATCTTGTAAAACCATCCCAAAGCTTTTACGTAAGGAATCACGGGCGATTTGGGTAATATCATAATCGTCGATCGTGATCGTCCCAGAATTGACATCGTAAAACCGCATCAATAAATTCACTAATGTGGATTTACCAGCTCCTGTTTTACCAACGATTGCCACTGTTTGACCTGGTTTGGCAACAAAGCTGAAATTCTCGATCAACCGTTGTTGTGGCTCATAAGAGAAAGAAACATGTTTAAAAGCGACCTCGCCTTTGATCGTTTGAGGATCAAGTTGATACGCAAAAGGTTCATCTGGCGTTTCTTCCGGTTGGTCGATCAATTCAAATGCTCGTTCTAAACCAGAAAATGCTGTTTGGATCTGTGTCGTGATCCCTGATAATTCAATAAAAGGTTTTGAAAACTGACTTGAATAGATCGTAAAGCTTGAAATGATCCCGACAGTAATCGTTGAATCACTTCGTAAGGCAAGTAAACCACCAATCAAACCAATGGAGAGATAGGCTAAGTGATCGACAAAACGAGAAGATGGGTTCGTTAATGAAGAAGAGAATTGCGCGCGCTGCCCTTTCTCATATAAGTCAGCATTCAATGCGCTGAATTGCTGTTGATTGACTTCTTCTTGTTGGAACGCTTTGATGATTTTTTGATTACCGATACGTTCCGTAACGAATCCTGAAATGTTCCCAATGATTTTTTGTTGGTTATCAAAATCATTTTGAGAAGCCCGTGCGACTAACCAGCTGACTAAGAAAATGATTGGTGTCGAACAAATGACGACAAGTGTCAATAACGGACTCAAGTTGAGCATGAAGATCAGTGAGAGGATAATGATCGCTACCCCAGAAAATAATTGATTGAACGCCGCTGATATCGCGATGGAGATATTGTCCATGTCATTTGTGAAACGGCTGACGATATTCCCATGTGAATTTTGATCATAGTATCTTAAAGGTAAAAGATTCAAACGAGCAAAGGCATCTTTTCGTAGATTCGCAACGGAGAGGTAAGCCAATCGGTTACTTAATACTTGGATCAGCCATTGACTGATGACATTAAGTAAAACGATCCCGCCAAACATCACCAGAAGTTGGACTAATCGAGTAAAGTTGACTTGTCCCACACCAACCATTTGATCGATACTTAGACCGATTTGTAAGGTCATTACGACGGTAGCAACACCATTGACGATTCCCAACAAGACAGCTAACCAAATTTCACGTGGATGGGCCGTCAGATAAGGAACAAAACGTTTGAGCGTTTGCCAAGATAGTTTTTTTGTTTTCATTTTATTCCTCCTCCTGTGATGCCACGATTTCACGATACTCAGAAGATTGACTAAGCAATGTATCGTGCGTACCCTGGGCCACGATTTTTCCTTGATCCATGACGAGGATATGCTCTGCTTGTTGAATCGAACGGATGCGTTGAGAAATAATGATGACCGTTGTGTTGAGGGAAGTTTGTAGTGCTTGGCGTAAGTTTAGATCCGTTTGATAATCAAGGGCACTCAAGGAGTCATCTAAGATCAATAAGGCGGGTTTGGCGATCAATGCACGAGCAATCGTCAACCGTTGTTTTTGTCCTCCGGAAAAGTTTTTCCCATTCTCCATGACTCTTGTGTCTAAACCTTTGGGTAATTGGCGAACAAAATCCTCCGCTTGGGCAATTGCCAAAGCTTCCCAACACTCTGCGTCTGTCGCGTCAGGTTTTCCCCACTGAAGATTTTCCCGAATGGTACCGGTGAATAAGACAGCCGTTTGTGGTACTTGCGAAATCTGACTTCGTAATGTATCTAAGGGCCAGTCACGAACGTCTTGTTCATCAAATAGCACAGAGCCTTCACTAACATCATAAAAACGTGGGATCAATTGTGTCAATGTCGTCTTCCCACTTCCGGTCGGACCAATGATCCCTAAGACAGTTTGGCGTTTCAAAGTGAAATTGATTCCTTGTAATGACAGACCAGATTCTGGCGTATAACGAAAATCTACGTTTTTAAATTGTAGAATTGTTTCAGAATCCATGACTGGTTCACTAGGAGTCTCAGCATCTGTAATGGTATTTTCGGTATCTAAGACTTCTTTGACCCGCTGAGCAGAAGCTTCTGCACGAGTAAAAATCACGACAAGATTGGAAACGACGATCAAGGCTAATAACATTTGGTTCATGTAATTGATCAATGCTAAAACTTGTCCTTGTTGTAAGGAACCGATATTTACCTTGACCCCGCCGACAGTCAATAGACAAATGATTCCGACATTCATGATCAATGTCGTTGCCGGAGAGAGCAAAGCGGAGATATTGGAAACACGTAAATAATTTTTTGCTAAGACATCTGTGTTTTCATCAAATGTTTCGATTTCTTTATTGGTACGTGAAAATGCTCGGATCACACGAACCCCGCTTAAGTTTTGGCTAACAGTCTCGTTTAGACCATCCAACTTTTCTTGGACTTTTTGATAGAGGGGGATCGTCTTACGGATAATAAAGTATAAAATGATTGAAAAAATTGGTAATAAAGCTAAGAAGAATAGCCCGACTTGCCAGTCGATCACAAACGCCATCACTACTGATCCAATACTTAAAAAAGGTGCTCGGATCAATAAACGGATAACCATTGCGAGTGCAAGTTGTAGCTGATTGATATCATTGGTCATCCGCGTGATCAATGTATCCGTCCCAAAATGATTTAATTCACTATGGGAGAAAGAGTTGATTTTTTTGATGAGTTGATTTCTAAGTTCTGTTCCAAACCCTTGAGAGGCAATGGATGAATAATATTGACAAATAATGGCACAGATCAATCCGATCACCGACATCGCGATCATCCAGATACCCATATTGATGATCACTTCACGATTGTTCATTTTTAGCCCATTATCGATCAGCGAAGCCATCAGTAAAGGTAAAATCAATTCAAAGACTGCTTCTAAAAATTTAAATACAGGACCTAGGATGATTTGTTTTCGATAGTCTTTCGCATAGCGCAATAACTGAATCATAAAAATTTCCTCCTAAAAACAAGTTACCCAATATTGTTCGAACGTCTATCGGCAAAAAACAACCGATTTATGATAAATAGATATCCTTAAAGCAACAAAAATATCTTGCAGCGAGAAATCTAACGATGATATAACTAGGTACTCTCATATTGTAGCTTATGAAATTTAGAATGAAAAGAGAACAAGCCTTTTCATAATCCGCACATTTTAGTAAAACTTAAGAAATCACACCATAACGCTTAACGCGTTGTCGCTCTTGCAACGCCTATAATTGAATAAACCATAGAAAAAAATAATTACAAAAAAGCACCATCTACAAAAAATTGACGAACAACTCTCGTAGATGGTGACTTATTTCCGTGGCTAAAGATTCCTGCCTCGGTCTCTTTCGGTCATTAATAATTTTTTATTTTTGTAAGTCAGCTAAAACTGTTTCACCTTTAACATCGACATCAATGACATTATAGAACCCATTTTTAGTATCAGCGACATCCCAAACAGCTAAGATCACATGATAACCTAATCGGTCATTGGGAATGTTGATCGAATGTGTCGGATTAGTAGAAGCTAGTTGTCCATCATTGCCTACTTCACCAATGAATTCCAAGTCGTCTCTTGTCAACGCATCATTTTGATCCCAACCGGCTTTCGTCATGTAGTAATGCCATTTCGTTGTTGCATGGTTGGCAGTGAATGTCCAAGTAAAATCATTTGCACCAGCTGTCAGTTGTTGTTTTGTCCACAATGAGGCTGTTTGTTGATCCAATAAGAAATCACCTACCGTACCATTTGCAGAAGCGATTTGACCATCTTCAGGTCCTGCAGCTGGGAATCCTTTTGGTGCTTCAAGGGATTGTGGCTCATTGATAACAGCTCCGTATTTTTTGAATGCAGCATTCCAGTTTGTATTTTTGTCAAGGCTTCCTTGGTAGCCACGACTTGCTGGTTCAGAAACATAACCATGAGCAGCAACATCAACAGAAGTAAGCGTGCTTGCTCCGATACCTGCCAAAATGAATCCTAAACCAATTAATGTACTCTTTTTCATAATAATTCCTCCGATATTTTTACTTTATGTAATGTACGATTGTTATCATAACTGATATATTTTTAATCTGAAAATTATGTATGTTATTGCAACAAAAAAATTTCGTTCATCGCGAGTGTTATTAGAAATTATACTATTTAGTCATTTTTTAGGTGAAACGCAAATGTTCGCTGGAGAAGGAACTGCCACTGAAGGAGTCGCGTTTGCACAGTATAGAAAGGGGAGACATGGGGATAAAACAAGTAACAAAAGAATTTATTGAGAGGAAATGTAGAGAACGAATCAGAAAATGAAGGAAGCAACGTTATGCACCTACACAGGCAGTAGGCTGGTGCGCCCTTGTAGGTGGTCCATATGACTGGCCAGGATTTGTTGACTTTAGTAATCGGTGCCCCTGAAAGGAATACACGAAGACGCATTTCTTCAATGCGTTGCATTTCTGATAGTTCTTTGATCGATAATCGTCTGACTACGAAATGTGCAATGAACTGTTTAGAAACTCTCGTATCAAGCACGCCATTCCAGTGGAACCTATCGAATCAATCGAGAATAAACAGAGAGACTTAAAAACCGTGTATCTTCTCATTGGGAGTGAGGAGATACGCGGTTATTTTAGGCAGTATTCACTTGGCGTTGTGGAGAGAGGCGATCGCACGTACTTTTGACAACGACTTTTGTGTGATGATCATTGTTCGGAAAATCACATACTTCAGCGCAAAATTTTTCTTTTAGATTGATCATGTAGTCTTTACTCGTAGAAAGATCTAACCATTCAAAAAACGCAATACCCGTTTCCACTTCTTTTAAAGCTGTTTTTTGTCCATCAGCTAGTTTATCTAAAGCAGTAAACACTTTGTAATGTGCAAGATCGAGTGTTTGTTTGTGTGTCGTCGCGATTTTTTTTAATTGTGCTAGAAATAATTTGCGTAATGTGGTTGATTCACGGTTAAAAGAAAGACGTATGCCGTTCAAAATAAAGTTAGAAAGAAGCTCCGAATAATAGGTATTATCTATGTAGGCTTTCATCTTTGTGACACTATTTTGGAACGAATAGGCAATGTATTCATCATCAAAAATAAATAAACAATTCGAAAAAATAGTCAATTCAAAGTGCCCCCATGTATCAATCTTTTCAAGATACTTCTTTATAACACTGATTTCTTCTTTCATTGATGCGGTAAAAGAGCTACTATACAGATAATTTGAAATCAATTTTCTTTGGGCGTAGATCAAACGATAATAAATGTTTCCTGTTTTTTCAAATTCGTTGAGCAATTCTTGTTCTTGAGCAGATGTAATGGTTTTTGAAGTGATTAAATAATTCGTTAATTTTTGTTTATTAGACAACGAATTACTATTCAATAAAAATTGATATTCTTCAAGTGTGATATTCATCCGATCAAGGTAGTTTACTATTAGTTCAAAGCCGATTTTTGTTCCACGTGATTCAAAAGCTGCTAAGGTTCCTCTTTGTGAGATACCTGAAGTTAGTTGTTCTTGTGTCAATCCACGATCTTTTCTTAATTTTCGAATTAGAGCAGCATGTTCTGTCATGTTCATTTCCTCCAGAAGCTGTTTTTTTGTACATGGTTATAATAGCATAATATAGTTATGTGGATGTTATGTTTTCATATGTGCGCCCTTTTGTTAAAAAAGTGCGATTTTTTTGTTTGGAAAGTTATTTTGTTGCAATACCAAACAAAAAAAATTTTGAAGGATAAAATATGTTTTAATCTCTTCTGTAATACAAATTTAGGAGGGAAAAAAATGAATAAGAAAAGTTTATTATTCTCAGTTGGTCTTTTAGGTTGTTTGTTTGGAGGCGGAACAGATGTGTTTGCAGCAGATGCAGCAGATACGATGCCAGATATCTCAAATCGCCAAGTTTCAGTAGGTTATTATCATAATTGGGTGCCTGAACAAGGTGCTGGTTACCAAGGTGGCCGTCCGGCAGATACTGATTTGGCAAAAGTAAATCCTTTTTATAATGTGATTGCTGTGTCATTCATGAAAGGAGAAGGTATCCCAACATTCAAACCTTACAATATGTCAGATACTGAATTTAGACAAAAAGTAGCCACTTTGAATGCTGAAAATCGTGTGGTCATTATTTCACTTGGTGGTGCAGATTCACATATTGAATTACATAAAGGGGAAGAACAAGCCTTTGCCGATGAAATCATCCGTTTGGTTGAAGTTTATGGATTTGATGGCTTAGATATCGATTTAGAACAAACCGCAGTAGATGCAGGCGACAATAAAACAGTAATTCCAGATGCTTTGAAGATTGTCCGTGCGCATTTTGAGAAAGAACAAAAACATTTCATTATCTCCATGGCGCCAGAGTTTCCATATTTAAGAACACAAGGTAAATATGTACCATACATTACTGCTTTAGAACAAGAATATGATTTTATTGCACCACAGTTATACAACCAAGCAGGTGACGGTATAAGTGTTGGAACTGAATGGATCGCTCAAAATAATGATAGCAAAAAATTTGAATTCTTATATGGAATTTCAAAAGCTTTCAACGAAGGAAGCGGTGGGTTTATCCAAATCCCAGCGAATCGCTTAGCTTTAGGTATTCCAGCAAACGTAGATGCAGCAGCAAATGGTTTTGTAAAAGAACCATCAAAAGTTTACGATGTATTCGAACAAATGGAAAAAGATCAAACACCATTAAAAGGTTTGATGACTTGGAGTATCAACTGGGATGAAGGAAGAAACTCAGCTGGTGTCGAGTACAATGAATCATTTGCGAAGTCTTATCAGGATCTATTCCAAGAAAAAACACCTGATACAGAAAAACCATCACAACCAACAAATCTAGCAGGCACAGCAACACATTCAACTGTTGCTTTATCATGGACAAAATCAACAGATGATCGTGGCGTAGCAGGTTATTACATTTATCGTGATGGCGAACAAATTGGTAGAGCAACAAACAATGCTTATACAGACACAAAATTGACTGCCAGCACAGAATACACTTATACAGTGAAAGCATTTGATGCAGCTGGTAACGTTTCAGAAGAAAGTAAAGCATTAGTGATCTCTACATTAGAAGAGCCACCAGCAGACTTAGAAGCTCCATCAGTACCATTGAACATTACGGCTTCATCAATTAGTGACAAGAGTGTTTCTTTATCATGGACACAATCAACAGATAACGTGGGTGTAGTAGGTTACTATGTTTACCGTGATGGTGAGCAAGTAGGAGAAACAGAAACAAATACATTTAGTGACGCAGGATTAACAGCTAATACGGAGTATTCTTATACAGTAAAAGCATTTGACGAAGCGGGCAACATTTCAGAAGAAAGCAAAGCATTAGTTGTGACAACGGCGGATGCACCATCAGCAGAAGCATGGGATGCAGATACAATTTATGATTTAGGTGATATCGTGACACACAAAGGAAACACATATCGTGCAAAATGGTGGACACGAGGCAATGAGCCTGGAACTGAACAATGGGGACCTTGGGAATTGATTGGCTAATCGATCCATACCCGTTTTTATTAATGAAGCAATCGTTGATGCTGAATCAATCAACGAATAAGTGATTTGCTCAGTATTGTTAAGATTTTCGTGCATGTATAACGAGAATCTTAGCAATTGGGCAAACGCATGATAAAAATTCAATTATTTATTTATGTTTGTATAACAGAACATGAAAAAAACATATATTATAACAACTATTATAAAAATTCCAAGTCCTCTTTTTAGAGGGCTTTTTTTATTTTTTAAGAAACATAATTGTTTGGTTATGATATTGCTATGTATAAAAAAATCATCGAGAAAGAATTACGACAAATAGAAGAGATGGATAGAGACAGCTGATTTTTAGAAAAATAAATAAAAAAACGAAAATCGCTTGTTAAACGACGATTTTCGTTTTTTATTCTTGAGGATTTTGTCTATTCTTGAAACTTGCACTTACATTGGTGGAGTAACTGACCACATAAGATGCACCTCCTTTAGTTCGACTGTTGATAAATAGACTATATCATTGGAATAGACCAAAAAACATCTTGTATGGTATTGCAACATTATAATTTCTATTTAAGGTAGATCAAGAAATAAAATGGCTGAATAAAATGTTTCTGGGGCATTTGACCTCTCACACCATCTAAAAAGTAGCCACTTCGAAACACTTATATCTCGACCTCTTCTTAAACAAAAGCTAAAAACAATGAAAATAAGTCCAGTATTTTGTTAATCTATACTATAATAGAAACTAACTATGAATTTTGGAGGAATTTCCATGAAACAAAAAATTGCAGTATTAGGCCCTGGCTCTTGGGGAACTGCTTTAGCTCAAACCTTAGCAGAAAATGGACATGACGTCCGTATCTGGGGGAATGTTCCAGAACAAATCACAGAAATCAATACGTATCATACGAATAAACACTATTTACCTGAGTTACATTTACCAGAATCAATCATCGGTTACACAGAATTGGCTGAAGCTGTCAAAGAGGTAGATGCAGTATTATTTGTCGTACCGACGAAAGCAATCCGTGCTGTAGCACAAGAATTGCTACAACATTTAACGACAAAACCAGTGATCATCCATGCAAGTAAAGGATTAGAACAAGACACGCATAAGCGGATCTCAGAAGTGATTGCTGAAGAAATCCCAGAAGAAAAACGTCAATCCATCGTTGTTTTGTCGGGACCTAGTCATGCAGAGGAAGTGGCAGTCCACGATATCACAACGATTACTGCTGCAAGTGTTGATCAAAAAGCAGCTACTTATGTGCAAGAATTATTTATGAATGATTATTTCCGAATCTATACAAATAATGATGTGATCGGTGTGGAAACAGGTGCAGCATTGAAGAATATCATTGCAATCGGTGCCGGCGCGATCCACGGTCTTGGTTTTGGTGACAATGCGAAAGCGGCGATCATGACAAGAGGATTAGCTGAAATCAGTCGTCTCGGTGTAGCAATGGGCGCGAACCCTTTGACCTTTATTGGATTGAGCGGTGTTGGTGATCTGATCGTCACTTGTACCAGTGTCCATTCACGAAATTGGCGCGCGGGTCATATGTTAGGTGAAGGACAGAAATTAGACCAAATCCTAGAGAATATGGGAATGATCGTGGAGGGTGTATCGACAACAAAAGCGGCGGTTGAACTTGCTGATCAACTAGGTGTAGAAATGCCCATCACTCAAACAATCTATCAGGTCCTTTATCAAGGGAAGGATATCAAACAAGCAGCGAAAGAAATCATGTTGCGTGATGGCAAGATGGAAAACGAATTTCAGTAAATCAACAGAATGGAGTATATAAATACGCATATGGAGAATAAAATCGTAAGAAAAGCAGTCATTCCTGCAGCAGGTCTAGGTACACGTTTTTTACCTGCTACAAAGGCAATGGCAAAAGAAATGTTGCCGATCGTTGATAAACCAACGATCCAATTTATCGTAGAGGAAGCTTTAGCTTCGGGGATCGAAGATATTTTGATCGTTACCGGAAAAGAAAAACGACCGATTGAAGACCATTTTGATTCGAATATCGAATTAGAATTGAATCTACAAGAAAAAAATAAAATCGACTTGCTAAAATTAGTCGAAGAAACAACGAATGTCAATCTCCACTTTATCCGTCAGTCCCATCCTTTAGGACTAGGTCATGCGGTATTACAAGCGAAAACTTTTGTTGGAGATGAACCATTCATCGTTATGCTTGGGGACGATTTGATGGAAGATGAGACTCCACTGACAAAACAATTGATCTTAGATTACGAGAAAACAAAAGGTTCGACTGTAGCAGTCATGAAAGTTCCTCATGAAGACACGTCAAAATATGGGATCATCGATCCAGAAACAAAAGAATCTGAAGGCTTGTATGAAGTGAAACGATTCGTCGAAAAACCAACACCTGAACAAGCTCCGAGTGATTTAGCGATTATTGGACGCTACTTATTGACACCAGAAATTTTTGAATTATTAGAAACACAAAAACCTGGAGCTGGAAATGAGGTTCAATTGACGGATGCAATTGATGAATTAAATAAAAAGCAACCCGTATATGCGAGAGTATTCAAAGGCTCTAGATATGATGTCGGTGATAAATTTGGTTATCTAAAAACAAGTATCGAATACGGTTTAGGTCATCCTGAAATCAGCGAGCAGCTGAAACAATACCTCATTGATCTAAGTCATTCTCTGGACTAAAAACTTAACAATTAGAGAAATAAAATCTTGAGAAAAGAATAGTAAATGAGGTGTATTGCTTACATGGGGATTCTAATCAACATTGCACAAACGTTTCTTGATGGATTGAAATGGTTGATGGAGGGAAATAATTGGCTGTTTTTACTGCCAGTATTATTTATTAGTTTGTTTACGATGTTTTATATGGTCAGAATAAAAGAAACCTTTTTGATTTTTATTTGGTACTTAGCAACAGTGGCGATCGGTAGTTTGATCATCGTTCTTTTGTGGGGAGATCAACAGGCATTTCTTTTTGCGGCAGCTTTTCTTTTGCTGTACCTTTTTGCCTATATCCCGTATCTACTCAAAAGATTTCATGTCGTCAAAAAAGGCAAACATGCGGCTTCTCCGAACCGCTCAAAGGATGTCTCAGAAAGACGGACAAGATCTGACCGCTGATATTTTGATACTTGCACTTGTTTCGCACTTTCCTTACAATAGATGCAGATAGAAATAACTAAAAAAAAAGGCTCCTTGATAGTTAGCGGCAACTAACTATCAAGGAATGACCAGTCACACGTATACACCCTGACCGATCATTTTGCCATAGTCGATGCAGCGCACCGACCGCATTTATTGTACCTGATTTAAGGAAGATTTTCTACCTTATGAATCTAAAAAGCGGAGGAAGCGGGGCATTTTATTTACTATGTCAAAACAGATGTATATTCAAGCGAGAAGTTTGTTTAATCCGTTTTAAAGACTTGCTTTTAGCGATACATCGTTCCTATCTTTTACACTGAAGCCGAAGAACATCAAGATGCTGGTACATCAGATCTTTTGCTTGATTGTAATGAATAAGTGGTTAAGGTAAAGATGAGACTGAGCAATTGCTTCGTCTCATCTTTTTGTATTTTTCTTTTTGATAGTTATCTCTATTCTGAAATAGCAGAAGAAGAGGAGAAAAGAATGAGCTTACCCTATTTTGATTATTGTCAAAAACTTGAACAAAAATTAAGGATCGAGGAACCCTTGATGGAACAAGCGGGTCGTTGGATCGCTACACAGATTCATCGAGGAGGATGTTTACATATTTTTGCTAGCCGTACCTTACAAGGCACTGCCTATGAATTTTGGCAACAATGTCCAAAAATCTTGCCAACTCAGTTGATTGAACATCCCGCAGCGGGGATTTATGAGTCGCTGGAAGGAACTGGCCAAGCAATCATTGAACAAATCAATGCGCAACCCGAAGATATTTTTCTTTTCTTATCAAATGAAGGTAGAAATCCTGCAATCATTGAACTGGCGGAATGGGTCAAAGAACAAGGGTATCTATTGATCGTGATCACCGGATTTGACTTATCCCGAAGTATCAAGTCAAGACATAGTAGTGGTTTGCGCTTATATGAATATGCAGATCTAGTATTAGATAACTATGCAACGATAGATGATGCCGTCCTTACGGTTCCTAAATTTGAGCCAGCTATATGTGGTGCAGCTTCCTTAGCAACCTTAATCCTATTACAGCAGATCGTTTATTTTTCAGTGTATTATTTGTTGGAGAGTCACTAAAGCGAGAAGGTTAAGAGTCCGAAAAAGAGACAAGAAAGAATCATGAAGATTCTTTCTTGTCTCTTTATACACGTTGATGAAAGAGTCTTCCCCAAAACTCTTTACACTCCAATTATAGTACATTTGTTATGAATATTGCAATGAAGATACCTAATGAAAATAAAAAGAGAGGAAGAGAGAGGCAGAAATTCAATCAAAAACATCGATTCAAATAGGAAAGGAGCGAGGAAGAAAATGTATAAATATTTGTTAATCGCTAAAAAATCTTTGTTTATACGTAATTAGAAATGAAAATAAATAGTCGGAAATAGCGACATTGTAAAAATAAAAAAAGAATTTTAATCCATTTTTATAGGTACTATGGCTTTGAAACCAGCGTTTTTATTAAAATGTGTCTTGATGATAACTAAAATCAATAGATTATTTTAATTGTTTATTCATGTGGTATAGAACATTTTACTGTATAATCTATTTGCTTATTCATTATTGACAAAAACGTAGCAAGAAAGGAAGAACGAGTTTTGAAGAGAAAAAATTCTTCAGTAAAGAAAAAACGAGACTTTACCAAAATGACGACACCGCATACGTATGTCATTATTTTTGGTGTAGTTGTACTTGCCTGGTTATTAACATTTATCGTACCAGCTGGGAGATTCAGTACGCAAGATATAGAATACAAAGATGCAAATGGAGAAACCAGTACCAGAACAGTATTACGCCAAGATTCGTTTCGTTATGCTTATGAATTAGATAAGGCTTTTGTATTTGATCAACTGGAAGAATTACAAAATGATCCAAAGGAAAGAGAAAAGCTAGCTGTTCCTGAAGAAGGATTAGAAGAAGTCTTGGCAGCTGGTGAGAAAAACTTGACCCAGGAGAAACTAGATGAAATCTCACTGACAGATGATGTTTTATACGATGAATATGGTGAAGACATCTATGACACCTCAAAGAAATTGCATAAAACAGCAAAACTATGGGGGACCGATGATTTCGGTGGTTTCGGCTTTTTAAACTTCGTTTTTGAAGGTCTAGTATCAGGTGATAAATATGGTTCAGCAGTCGGGATTGCTGCACTTATTTTAGTCGTGGGTGGTGCATTCGGGATCATTATGCGAACGGGTGCCATCGATGCAGGTATTTATGCTTTTATCAATAAGACACGTGGTCTAGAACGTTTAGCTTTACCGCTCTTATTCTTTGCTTTTTCATTTGGAGGCGCAACGTTCGGTATGGCTGAAGAAGTCATTCCATTCTCAATGGTCATGGTACCTTTTGTGATTGCCTTAGGCTATGATTCAATCGTCGCCGTCACAGTCACCTATGTGGCGTCACAAGTCGGGAATGCCACGTCATGGATGAGTCCGTTCAGTGTCGCCGTTGCTCAAGGGATTGCAGGTATTCCAGTCTTATCAGGCGCCACCTTCCGATTGATCATGTGGGTCGTCGTGACTGCGTTATCGGCTGGTTACTTAATGATCTATGGCGAAAAAGTTCGGAAGAATCCGGAAAGTTCATTAACGTATAAATCTGATGAATACTTCCGTAACCACTTGAAGAAAACATCCGATGAACAAAAACCATTTACACTAGGCCATAAATTGATTTTAGGCGAAATGTTGATCGTTTTAGTTTGGATCGTTTGGGGAGTCACACAAAAAGGCTATTATATCCCAGAAATCGCCTCTCAATTTTTTGTTATGGGACTCGTTGCAGGGATCATTGCTGTTTTATTCAAATTGGACGGTATGACGGTCAATGATATCGCCTCTTCTTTCCAATCTGGAGCAGCAGATCTAGCTGGAACAGCGATCGTTGTTGGGATGGCAAAAGGAATCTTACTTGTATTAGGTGGATCAGATGCTTCTGTACCTTCTGCGCTTAATACGATCTTACATGGTATTGGAACAGCACTGACTGGTGTGCCGGCAGTTATCGGGGCATGGGCGATGTACGTATTCCAAAGTTTGTTCAACTTAGTCGTCACTTCAAATTCTGGACAAGCGGCATTGACGATGCCAATCATGGCACCGTTGGCTGATTTAGTAGGTGTCTCTCGTCAAGTGGCTGTATTAGCTTATCAATTAGGTTCAGGATTCATGGATGCGTTCACGCCGGTTTCTGCTAGCTTGATTGGTGTCTTAGGTGTGGCACGGATCGAATGGGCAAAATGGGCACGATTCCAAATCAAAATGCAAGGATTCTTCTTTGTTTTAGGAACGATCTTCATTATGATTGCAATCGCGATCGGACTTCAATAAAACAAATAAGAACTGATTTATAGCAATCAAAGAAGTTATGCTAACCGATACGTAACTCTGAGACAATAAGCGAGAAAACCCGAAAGTATCTTCATATTTTTGGATTTTCTCGCTTATTTCCGAAAGAGCGATGGATTGCTTATTAAACAACCTTTTGAGTGTTCTAAAAGGTAAAGACTATTTTATAAAGGAGAAGATCAGATATGAAACTCATTCGACAAATCGATGTCTATGCACCAGAATATCTTGGTAAGAAGGACGTATTAGTGGCAGGAAATAAGATTGTTGCCTTGGAAGATCAACTATCCGGCGGTTACGAAGAATTGATCGTGGAAGAAATTTCAGGAGAAGGAAAACTCTTGACCCCAGGTTTTATTGATGCCCATTTCCATATTTTAGGTGGCGGCGGCGAAGGAGGCTATCATAATCGCACGCCAGAAGTCACACTTAGTCAATTAACGACAGCAGGAGTGACAACAGTCGTAGGTTGTATCGGGACAGATGGCGAGGGTCGAGATATGACTGCTTTGATCAGTAAAGCAAGAGGGTTAGAGGCAGAAGGATTGACTACGTATGTTTATGTTGGTTCTTATCGGTTGCCGGTCAAAACGGTGACTGATTCATTGATCAAAGATTTTCTTACCATTGATAAGATCATTGGGATCGGAGAAATCGCTGTCTCTGATCATCGCTCTTCTCAGCCAACATTCGATGAGTTTGCTCGGTCAGTGGCGGATGCTCGTGTTGGGGGCATGTTATCAGGTAAAGCAGGGATCGTGAATGTCCATTTAGGTGGCGGAAGTCGAAAATTGGAACTATTGAATCGTGTGGTTGAAGAAACAGAAATCCCTATTACTCAGTTTTATCCGACGCATGCGAATCGGACAACTGAATTATTAGCTGCATGTATCGAATTTGCGAAAAAAGGTGGAACGATCGATTTCACTGCAAGTGAAGATCCTGATTTTTGGGAAAAGACCGATGGTGAAGTTCGTTTCAGTAAAGCATTGAAGCAGTTATTGGAAGCACAAGTCTCTCTTGATAACTTCACCTTGACCTCCGATGGACAAGGTAGTCTCCCATATTTTGACCAAGAGAACCATTTTATCGGTATGGGCGTCGGTAGTGCGAAATCCTTACTGGTGGGCATCAAAGAAGCCGTTCAAAAAGAAGACATTCCTTTAGAGATTGCCTTACGAGCTGTGACGTCCAATCCTGCAAGAGTCCTTAAACTGGACCAAAAGGGAAGAATCGCTGTTGGTAAAGATGCAGATCTTTGTCTACTTGATAAAGAAACCTTAGAAATCGATACGGTGATCGCTAATGGCACCATCATGGTCCAAGAAAAACAAGTGAAAGTTTGGGGAACATTTGAGCAAATTCTTAACAACTAAATAACACAATAAGCATTCTGTTTGTTTGTTTTTATAATTGGTGTTACTCTAAAAGTAGTTACAAAGACAAATTTTAGAGGAGGAAATATCATGGCAGATTTAGAAGGACGCTCTAAAGATTTGAAAGACAAAGTTGCAGGTGAAGGCAAAGAAGCCTATGGAAAAGCAACAGGCGATAGAAGTAAAGAAACAGAAGGTAAAGCCCAATCTGTAGGTGCGGATATCAAGAGTAAAGCTCGTAATATCGGCGATGAAATCAAAGAAGGCTTTGAAGATGTAAAAGAAAAATTTTCAAAAAAAGATCATAAATAGTCTACTTGTAAATTCTTAAAAAAAAGCGTCCTACCAATAAGGTGGACGCTTTTTTAGCGGTTATCCAATGGCAATGGACGCGAATGTTTTATTTTTTAATTCAAAAACTTCATCACATTTTTTAGCCACTTCTAGTTCGTGTGTCACAATGATGATACAGCGATCTTGCTCATGGGCGATTTCTTGGAAGAGTTGAACGATTTCTTGTGAAGTCGTTTCATCAAGGTTTCCTGTTGGTTCATCCGCAATGATCAACTGATGTTCGCAACAAATCGCTCGGACGATCGCTACGCGTTGTTGTTGTCCCCCAGATAATTTAGTGACTTGTTGTTTTGCAAGTGTTTCATTTATCCCAACGCGTGCCAAGCGATCAAGTGCTACTTGGCGATACTCTTTTTGAGGAGTATTTGAAATTTCCATGGCGGTAATGACGTTATCAAGAGCGGAAAGGTAAGGCAATAAGTTGTACGCTTGAAAAATAATGGATACATCATTTTTGCGATAATTCCGTAGGCCTATTTTAGCTAAAGCTCGCTCTTCATAATAAACAGTCCCTTCTTTTGGTGTATCAAGTCCTGAAATCAACGAAAGAAAGGTCGTCTTTCCTGAACCACTAGCCCCTAATATGGCGTACATTTTTCCTTTTTCAAAGGATAGATTCATATCTTTATAAAGTGCTTCTGTTGGATTCTGATACCAGAAGCCCAAGTTTTCTGTACGTAACATCCAATTCCTCCTTTAGTTTAATAAAATTTTTCGTGGATTTAATCGTAGTATGCCGATGGAGGCTAGAAAAACTGAGAGTAAGCTGATCCCAAATGCAACAGCTGCTAGTAGGCCAAGTTGAGCTGGTTGAACAGTGATTTCAAGGTCGCTTACTTGCTCCGAAACGGTAAATGGATTACTAGTTCCACCTAGTTGTCCGCCAGGTCCACGATTGCCACCACCAGGCATCTGCTCTCCTTGTTGCTCGGCAGGTGAGTCGGTTGACGTTTCAGTTTGTTGATCAAGCAACTGTTGACCGACAGCATTTGCAACGACATTTCCACTGAATGAAGCCACACCTAACGCGACGATCATACATATGGCCACTTCTGCAAACAATTGAAGGACGATTTTGCTTCTGGATTCACCTAATGAAAGCAATACCCCTAGTTCATGGCGACGCTCACGAATCGTGATCATGATGATCAAAGTCAAAATAATGATTCCAGCAACCGCAACGAGTAAAACGACATTTTGTGAAAAACTGGCCACGTTGTTAAGTGGTTCAAGCATTGCTTGGAACATGGTATCGTTTGATTGAAGACTGAACGTTGAAGTATCGATCAGGTTTTCTGCTTCATTGATAAAGTCTGTCATTTTATTAGGATCGGTCAGCGTATAAACCGCAGAATCGATTGTGTCATCTTCTGTCGAGCCATTCAATGTATTGGCAAACGTATAATAAGTATACAAAGTGTTCGCTGGATTCATGAAATTGAAATTCATTCCCATGCTACTACTTGTTTCACTTGACTCATAGATTCCTTTGATCGTCATTTCATAAGTTGTTTCTTCGTCTTCCGTGCTAGTAATTATGAAAGTATCTCCTACGGATAAGTCATTCGCACTAGCTAAAGTAGAGTCGATCACAACATTGTTCGTATCTTTGTCGCTATCAGTGATTCCTTCTCCTTCGATGATTTTAGCTGTGCCATCTGTAAAGCCACTGGTTTGGGCTGTATTGGATACCCCGCTGATTTGAAAATCTGCTTGGATCATTTGGGGTTTGCCACTTCCCATAGCTCCACCCATGTTTTCACCGTTTGGTGCAGCATCAGTTGCAGTATCAGTTTCTTCGGATGTTTCTGAGGTATCAGAGCTTGAAATGGCAGTGATCCCGCTATTGGCTAAAGCTGATGCAGAGCTTTCGAAGGAAAAACTTGCTACATTATCTAGTGCTGCGATCTTTTCTGCATCGCTGACTGAAATAGGTGTGAGGGAGAAACTTCCAGGATCTGGTCGTCCACCGGATTCAGTATCAGTTGCCTCTGTTTGTTTTTGAAAAGCCGCTTCACGATTTGCACTTAAAGTGACCGTCGCACCGACATCTTTTTGAGCTTGCTCTGCTGCTTCTTGTGCCGCACTACGTATGGTTAGTCCAGCAAGAACGAAGACAAGGATTGCTGTAAAAACTGCTAATAATAGTAAAGAACGCCCCCATTTTACTTTTGTACTTTTTAATGCTCGTTTGAAAAAATTCATTGGTTCGATCTCCTTTCGAAATGAGTACAAAAAATAGAATAAAGGGAGTAGCTTAAGCCTACCTTAAAAAGTGGCCACGAATACAAACAGTTGAAAGCTAAAAACAGATCAAATGGAGCAGGAAATGAAAAACATTCTATAGTTATTGAGTAATTTATGTTAAAATAGACGAAGTATCTTCTAAAACAAAAGAAGAAAAAATGGTCTGGGAAAAACATGAAGACAGAAACAATCGTACATGCTAGCGATTTGTTTGATTTGTTGTATAATGATGTGGAGCAGTTGATCGAGCAGCTGAAGCAATCCCGATTTTTTTGTGTCAAAAAAAGATCCTAAACGCCTGTAAGATTAAGATAGATTTGATTATCTAATGAAATCATCCGAAAACGAGGCACTCAGAAATTGGATCGTTTTAAATAAAATAGAGAATCGACATCGTCAAAATGAAGATGTCATAAGAAGAGGTGAAATTTGTGAGTACCATTAAGATTATCCCTTTAGGCGGTGTACGCGAAAACGGAAAAAATTTGTACATTGCAGAAGTAGGGGAAGCTATTTTTGTTTTAGACTGTGGTCTGAAATATCCTGAAAACGAATTATTAGGGATTGACGTTGTGATTCCTGATTTTACGTATTTAGAAGATAATGTCGATCGTGTAGCAGGTGTCTTTCTGACACATGGTCACGCAGATGCGATTGGGGCGTTGCCTTATTTATTGTCAAAGATTTCTGTACCTGTGTTCGGAACTGAATTGACGATCGAATTGGCAAAATTGAATGTCAATCGCAATGATGCTGCAAAAGGATTCAAAGATTTTCATGTGGTAGATGAGCATACAGAGATCGATTTCGGTGAAACGATCGTTAGCTTCTTCCGCACCACCCATACGATTCCAGATTCAGTTGGGATCAATTTAAAAACCCAAGAAGGAAATATCGTTTATACGGGTGATTTCAAATTTGACCAAATGGCGATCCCAATGTACCAAACGGATTACGCTCGTTTAGCAGAGATTGGGAAAGAAGGCGTGTTAGCTTTACTAAGTGAGTCAGCAAATGCAGAAAACGCGACCCCTGTTGCTTCTGAGTTCCAAATTGCTGATGAAGTATTTGATACGATCAAATATTGGGAAGGACGGATCATCGTTGCTTGTGTTGCAAGTAATCTTCAACGCGTCCAACAAATCTTAGACGCCGCTGCTAAAGCAGGACGTAAGGTTGTGTTGACTGGGCAAGACTTTGAACGGATCATCCGAACAGCTATGCGCTTAGAAAAACTTCAATTACCAAGTGAAGACCTATTGGTCACATTAAAAGATATGAAAAACTATGAGCCTGAAGAACTGATCATTTTGGAAACAGGCCGGATGGGTGAACCAATCAAGTCTTTACAAAAAATGGCGAATGGCGTGCATCGCCATATCAAGATCAAAGAAGGCGATCTTGTTTATATCACAACGACACCAAGTATTGCGATGGAAACAATGGTTGCTAAGACAGAAGACATCATTTACCGAGCAGGTGGAATAGTCAAACAAATCTCTGACAACCTGCGGGTTTCCGGTCATGCAAATCCAAATGACTTACAATTGATGTTGAACTTCATGAAACCTAAATATTTCATCCCAGTTCAAGGAGAATACCGTGAACTAGCTGCCCATGCAGACTTAGCCCATGCAGTAGGTATCCCCTATAAAAATATCTATATCACAGGACGTGGGGATATTTTAGAATATAAAAACAAGCGGATGAGTGTGGCAGGTACGACAAGTGCTGAAAATGTCATGATCGACGGACTAGGTGTTGGCGATATTGGAAACATCGTCTTACGCGATCGTAAAATCTTATCTGAAGACGGTATTTTTGTTGCAGTAGTGACAATTAGTCGTCGCGAAAAGAAAATTGTCTCAAAACCGCAAATCACTTCACGAGGATTTGTTTATGTCAAAGCAAGTCGTGATTTGATCAATGAAAGTAGCAACATGATCGAAACCATTGTAGGCAAACATTTAGAAAGCGATGATTTCGAGTGGAGCAAGCTGAAACAAGAAATACGTGATCAATTAGGTCGCTATTTGTTTGAACAAACCAAACGCCGCCCAGTGATTTTACCAGTCATCATGGAAGCGACACAACGTCGCGGCAAAAGATAAAAAATGAAAAGCTGTATCAAAAGATGTTCAGATAATGAATATGTTTGGTATAGCTTTTATTTTATAGCAGTAAGAGCATTGGATATATTATGGAAAGGTGGAAGTGTCTGTAATGGAAAAGGAACTTGTTTTGGAAAATAATCAAATGAAAGAGAAACAGATCATCGTTTTTGGCGTAACTTCAATGAGTACAGATAGTACCCTTTATACCAATTTGTTAATAACAAAGATGAACAACCTAGCAAAAAAACAACATTTACTTGTGCATGTTGACATGCATAGCATTTCTAAGTTAGATCAGTATGCAAAGGCTACCGATGTTATTCTATTATCTCCAGAGCTTTCTTCTATGCGAGAAAGTATCGTAAAAGATTATCCTACAAAGGTTATTGAAGTGATAGAAATGAAAGATTATGGTCTGCTAAATGCCGAGAATATCTTAAAAAAATTTCTCCATCACTAAACTGGAAAAGAAGAAATTATCAAAATAGTTAGCAAACTTCGTTTTTTTTTATCACTCCTCTATCTAAAAAAGTGTTGCGGATTTATTCAATCTTGTAAGCCTTATAAGGCATCTAAACTGTAATAAAAATACCTATAGTAGAAACTGGCGTCTTAGTTTCTACTATGGGTATTTTTTATTTTGAGTATTATTACAGATTCGTAGTCATTCTAGATTTATTCACAGAAATCAAACACTAAACAGAAACTGTCAATTATAGACGAAACATTCTTTTATCTGGGGATTCAGTCGTAAGTACACGCTCACTTGATACTTGGTACAACCTGTATTATCTGTTACAATTGAATAGGATATACTGTACTACTAATTGTGTAAATGTTCGAAACGAAAACGAAAGAGTCAGTGACCAAAATGTTGAGGAGTGAGAAGATGAAGATTACTTATCATGGACATTCTTGTATTTCTCTTGAAATGCAAAATGGCCAGCAAGTGCTGATAGATCCATTTATTACTGGGAATCCTATGACTGATTTAAAAGTGGATGAAGTCCAGACGGACTGGATATTGATCACCCATGGACATGCTGATCATATTGGAGACATGTTGCCGATTGCGAAGAACAATGAGGCGACCATCATCAGTATTGTCGAAATCGCTGATTATGTACAACAGCAAGGAGCAAACTCTTTTGGGATGAATATCGGTGGCAAAAGGGAGTTTCCTTTTGGCACAGTCAAATTTGTCCATGCACAGCATAGTTCAAGTATTGAAATCGATGGTGTTTCGCGTTATATGGGAGAGCCTAGTGGTATTCTGATCCAAGCAGATGGGAAGACGATTTATCATGCGGGTGATACCGCAGATTTTAGCGACTTAGCGCTCTTAGGTGAACAGTTTATGATCGATGTAGCCTTTTTACCGATTGGCGACAATTATACAATGGGACCTGAGGATGCGGCTCGTGCGGCGAAGCGAATCAAAGCGAAGAAAGTCGTGCCGATCCATTACAATACCTTTCCTGTCATTGAACAAGATCCGCAAGTATTCATCGATTTATTAGCAGATACCGAAGGAAAAATAATGAGCGTTTCGGAAACGCTGGAAGTGTAGGGGAAAGAGATGGCGACAAAACATGATTTGATTTTAGAATATATCGAAAGCCTACCAGTGGGGAATCGAATATCTGTCCGTAGTATAGCCAAAGAATTGAATGTCAGTGAGGGAACGGCCTATCGAGCAATTAAAGATGCTGAAAACGTAGGGTTAGTGTCAACGATCCAACGAGTAGGAACGATACGGATCGAACGTAAGTTGAAGAAAAATATCGAACGATTGACGTTTGGCGAAGTCGTGCGGATCATTGAAGGCGATGTCTTAGGCGGGGCAGTCGGTCTAGATAAAGTTTTGAATAAATTTGTCATAGGTGCGATGACCGAGCACGCAATGGAACGCTATATCACTCCAGGTTCATTGATGATCGTCGGTAACCGTACAGAAGTGCAAAAGTTAGCACTTGAGGATGGCGCAGCAGTGTTGATCACGGGTGGTTTTGATACGACGCCTGAGATTGCCAAATTAGCCGATGAATTAGCTATGCCGATTTTACGTACGACTTATGATACCTTTACTGTAGCAACGATGATCAACCGAGCGCTTAGTGACCAACTGATCAAAAAAGATATCATGCTCGTCGGTGATATTTATCTGTCTGCCCAGAAAACACATTATTTGTTACAGTCGGATACGGTGGCTGATTATCAACGGATTTCAGAAGAAACCCAACATTCTCGTTTCCCAGTGGTGAATCATCACATGCGTTTGATGGGGATCATTACGGCAAAAGATGTCGTAGGTAAAGCACCGACACAAGTCATTGATCGGGTCATGACCAAAGATCCAATCAGTGTCAAGAAATCGATGAGCGTCGCTTCTGTCGGACATCAAATGATTTGGGATGGTTTAGAAGTCATGCCAGTCGTTTCCGATGATTTGACGTTAGAAGGATTGATCACACGGCAAGATGTCATGAAGGCGATGCAATTGGTGCAACGTCAACCGCAAATTGCTGATACGATTTCTGATCAGATTTCAGGAGCCATCCAAACGATCGATACAGATCGTGAAGGCAATCGATTGACGACGCCTAAGTTCAAATTTGAGGTTTCACCACAAATGGTAACAGGTGTTGGAACGATTTCTTTTGGGGTGTTAAGTGAAATCATTTCAGATGTTGCGCAAAAAACAATGATCATGAATCAACGAAGAAATATCTTGTTGGAGCAAATGAATCTACATTACCTTCGTCTGATCCAGATCGAAAGTGAGTTAGATATTCGTCCAAGAGTTTTAGAAATCGGTAGAAGGTCCGCTAAACTTGATGTAGAAGTATTTATAGAAAACACGATCGTGGCTAAAGCCATTGTCGTCTGCCAAGTGATGGAACGTTCGTAGAGAGTAGGAAAGAAAATGACCATACAAGAAGAGATTTTGAATGAAATCAAAAAATATCAAAAAATCGTGATCCACCGACATCAAAGGCCAGATCCGGATGCTTTAGGTTCACAAGTAGGATTAGCCGAGTTATTACGTAATAGTTTTTCAGAAAAAGAAATTCGTCAAGTTGGAAAAGACGTTGAAGGCTTACGTTATTTAACAGAAATGCAAGAAATCGACGATGCTTTCTATCAAGGAGCATTAGTCATCGTGACAGACACAGCGAATGCGCCGCGTATTGATGATAATCGCTATTCCTTAGGGGATCAAGTGATCAAAATCGATCATCATCCGAATGATGAACCATATGGCGATTTACTTTGGGTGGATACGAAAGCTAGCAGCTGTAGTGAAATGATCGCTGAGTTTGCTTTGATGTTTCCTAATGAGCTGAAAATGAACAGCGATTCTGCTCGCTTATTGTATGCGGGAATCGTTGGAGATACTGGTAGGTTCTTGTATCCTTCAACAACAGGTCGTACGTTAGAACTAGCAGCAGAGTTAAGAAAGTATTCTTTCGATGCAAGCCAATTGAATCGTGAAATTGAACAAATCACCATGAAAGTAGCGAAATTATCCGGTTGTGTCTATCAAACGATCGTAGTTGACGAAAAAGGTGCTGGAAAAGTAATTTTGTCACAAGAATTGTTAGGCAAGTATGGCATCGTCGATTCAGAGACCGCAGCTGTCGTCTCTTTACCTGGTGTGATTGACGAAGTGTTAGCTTGGGCGATTTTTGTCGAACAACCAGAGGGCTATTATCGTGTACGTTTACGTTCAAAAGGACCAGTCATCAACGAGATCGCCAAACGACATCATGGTGGCGGCCATCCCTTGGCAAGTGGCGCAAATGCAAAAGACCTGCAAGAAGTAGCAGAGATCTACAAAGAAATACAAGAAGCTTGCACCAATTATGCACGTTAAAAGTGTACTCCAAGTAGTCAATCGAGAATTTTAAGCAAACGTTACATGCTCTTTTATCTATTCCCTTTGGCACGAATAAATGGTGGGGGCAGAAGTGACCTCTTCGGCAATCAGGTTACTTCTGCCTTGACCTTTTACTCATCGAAGTTGATTGTCTTTTTATCAGGTGTATGTGCAATCAAGGTCAGTGAGATTGAATCAGCGTAGGCAGTTTAGGATCTCCGATAAGAAGTTGCTCTTTTCAAACTGTTATTTTTCCGTTATAATATTGCTCAATAACGAACAAAAAGGAGAAACAACATGACAGTACCAAATTGCCCAGTATGTGGTTCAGAATATGCTTATGAAGATCGGGGATTATTGATTTGTCCTGAATGTGGAAACGAATGGACACCATCTGAAGAAACAGAAGCAGAAGGCCTAGTAGTAACTGATGCAAACGGCAATCGTTTAACAGATGGCGACAGTGTGACCGTTATCAAGGATTTAAAAGTTAAAGGAGCTTCCTCACCTATCAAACAAGGAACAAAGGTGAAGAATATCCGTTTAGTTGAAGGAGACCACAATATCGATTGTAAAATCGAAGGGTTTGGTCCGATGAAGCTGAAATCAGAATTTGTCAAAAAGAATTAAAATATTCAATCTCTTTTCACAATTATTCTACTCGAACAATGGTAAAATAAAAGCAATGAGGAAAGGGTGAAACGATTATGTATGGATATGGTTTTTATGGCTTAGATCCAACGTTTCTTTTAGTTATTGCTGGATTAGCTATTTCCGGAATCGCTTCTGCTTACGTCAATAGTACTTTTCGTAAATACGACAAAATCAGAAGCAAAAATAATGTGACTGGTACACAAGCCGCCCAGTTCATTTTACAAAGTCAGAAAATCAATAACGTTGGCGTCCAACAAATCGCCGGTGATTTGACGGACAATTATAATTCAGGGAACAAGATGTTGAGTTTATCGCAAGCTACAGCACAATCTACATCAGTCGCTGCAATTGGGGTAGCTGCCCATGAATGCGGACACGCAGTGCAAGATGCCGTTGGTTATGCGCCGTTGAAAATCAGAGCTTCATTAGTGCCTGTCGCTAATTTTGGCTCGATGATTTCGTTTCCGTTGATCATGGTAGGTGTATTATTTAGTTGGAATACGACGTTGATCAATATTGGTATCTTCGCTTTTTCATTGGCACTATTGTTTCAACTTGTTACGCTACCAGTAGAATTCAATGCGTCAAGACGAGCGATCCAAATTTTAAGTGAAGGTGGCTTACTGACAGAAGAAGAGGTACCAATGGCGAAACATGTGCTATTTGCGGCGGCTTTGACCTATGTTGCTGCAGCGCTATCTACTTTCTTACAATTGCTACGTTTGATTTTGATTTTTGGCGGTAACCGTCGAGACTAGAACAAACCAATAAAAAGTGAGGGACAGTCGATTGGACTGATCCACTCACTTTTTATTTTGGAAAAATTAGTATTAATTTAAAAGTTCAGACGGAGACCGCTTGCTTCTCCTATCTTTTCTTTAAATCAAATCATTTTATTGACATAGAGTTGTTGAATTTTTGTGACTAAGTCTACCCATAAATCTTTTTCTTTACTAGGATCAAGGTAAAAAATTTTACTCGTTTGATGAAATTTATCAAACCAATCGGTGACGATCAAATCTGCTTGTTCTGGATTTTCTGTCAAGCGAATCATTTTTTCGTCAAATACTTGTCGTAATCGATTTTGGATATGATAATTTCCTGTCAGCGTTTTATTCATTTGTACATAGATCAATAATTTTTCATTTGTTTCCGACTGCAAGAGGTTATAAATCAAGTTACTCAAATAATAAATAATCAATGTTTTTTTTGGGTGGTCATGAAAAACTTCAGAGATAATTTGTTGGATTTGTTGTATTTGTTCATTCGATTCATCAATCTCAAGTGCTGGTTTAGGAAAATGCAACGAGTAGAAAAAGGGAGTTGTATTTCCCAACATCAAAATAGAAATTAAAGAAAGCATAAGATAGTAATTGTAGAAAAACCTTTTTTCAGATGATGCGATCACTGGAAAGGTTTGAGCTAACTCTTTTGTTAGTGAGGTGATTTTCATACATAGATGATTACGTTTATTCGTCAAAGTATAACCAATCAAACTCTTCTGCTGGCTTGAAATGAGATTAGGAAAAAAGCAATAAATCAAAAAATTGAAATGCAATAGTTCATCAATGGCGATTTCATATGGTAAAAGATGAAACAAATGATGTTTAAAACTACCGGAGACATCTTGTACCTGTTGTAGCAATTCTAAAATAGCATAGACCTCACTAGATTCAGAGGTGATCAATGATGATTGTTGTGTACGAAGCGTAAAGATAGCAATCAGCAAATACAGGTTTTCTTGATATTTCAATGAATGCTTTGAAACGAGCAATTTTTTGGATAATCGCCGCTCTCTTTTTAGTTGGCTCAATTTGAATTTGTCAAAAGGCCATTCCAACCCTTGAAAAGCATCAGATAGAATAAAAAACAAATAGAGTCGGATAAATAATTCGTTTCCTTTGAACAAATAACAGCCCTGAGATGAAACAATCTCGATTTCAAAATCTTGAAGTGTTTCATTCAATTGGTGTGTTAATTTTTCTAAGTAAGAGTGGGATATGTATAATTGCTCCAATAAATATTTTTTCGGAACATACGCTTTGGGATAATTGACCATAAGTAATAAGTAGTTGAAACGATTGGATTCTCTTAAATAAAAAAGTTTGAGTTTGTGATAAATCATCATTTTTATTTCTTGGTGTTCATCGGATATAGTTATTTCTCCTTTGTGTGTAGAGAAAATAAAAGTAGAAATGCTCAATTGCTGTTCAATCGTAGTGTTCAACTTTCGAATCAATTCTTTGATTGTCCGTTTAGGTATAGTCAGTTCATCCGCAAGTTCTTTTAACGTACATTTACTTTTTTGAGCGATCGTATAGAGGACTAATAACTCTTTCTTTTTTGCATCGATTAACATGATGGACTCCTTTCTGACAATTAGTGTACTAGTGGTGACATAAAATGTGAGTGGAAAGTGTTTTCAATGTATGATATTCTCACATAGTAATAGAATTTGATTATATAACTTGTTATTTTAAGAAATGATAATCAGTTATCTATTCTATTGTTTATTTCTTTGCTTATTTTGTCAAGTTGGAATCATTTAAATAATCTTGGATAAGGGAATACAATGTTATTTAATTGAGGATATCGTTATTTTTTAAATCTTATTTTTGGCGAAGCATTAGATAAATCAAGCTTCTATTACAAAGAGACATATTTTAACCCCCGAAATATGTTATTATCGTTTTTTTTTTATCAAAACTTGTTTCTTCATGGTTTACATAAGTTTTTCCTACTAGCGAATGCGCTGGATCGTCATGGGAAATTAAAAAAAGAATCATTGCCGGATATGAATAAGATAATCGGAAAGGATGGATGGTTTCGTGGGAAGAGTGACGAATTTTAGTAAAGAATATTTACTATTTAAGAGTATGGTATATGCTGAAGAAAATGGGTTATCGACAATCACAGCGAGAAGTTTAGCTTCTTTTTGTGGCTGTTCTACTTACCCGATTTATGCACATTTTAAATCAATCCGTATACTAAAAGAAAAAATTATCGAAGAGATCACGATATGTTTTGATCGATATTTAGCTGAATACGTTATTGACGATTTTTTCAGTGTCGTTCATTTATTGAAGGAGTTTTTCTCGATTCATGAGAGTATTAGAGGAGTAGTTATCAAATCCGAATTAGACATGGCCTCGTTGTTCAAACGAACGTTCTCAGAATTTGTCAGAGAACATACGGGAATCAAAGAAGCATATTTATTAGAACTTCTTTGGCTGAACGCACTAGGAAGTTTAAATTCAGATAAATCATCAAAGGAATTTTTTGAGACAATGACATTGATTTGGAATAAGTTAGCAGAATTAGAAGATGATTTGCCTGAAATGCTAACAAATATCCAATACGTTCCGGTTAATTGATCTTACATTTCTTAGTATGGATGATTTACTTTAGTTGTTCGTATGAAGCATCTCCAAAAAGGAGGTGCTTTTTTTAACGCATCAAACTAAGGTTGCTTGAAACCGAAAATGCCAAATGAGGCGTCGTACAAAAGTAAATAATAAAACAAGACAGTATGTGCTTTTTGTAAATTTTTTTGCTATTCATCGGGCAGGGCTCATAGCAATTAGTTCGCTTATCTATTTGACTGTGATATGATTGTAGTAGATAAAAAGGAGCTGATAATTATGAAAACATCAACAAAAGTAACGATTGGATTAAGTGTCGTAGCAGCAGCAAGTGTGGCAACAGCTGTAGTTGTTTCTGGCAAAGTGATCGAAAAAATCCATCATCTAAGTAACCGCACAAAAGTAAAAAAATTCGTGTATGACAAATTTGATGGGAATGAAAAGTTATTAGATGTCGTCGACCATTTATCAGATAGCGATTTAGATTCATTGATGGGCATGCTAGCAAAGATTAAATCTGGCAAAAAGAAAATTTCTGTCTACGGTGACTCTATCAAAGACTCAACAGAAGATGCAAAAGGTCGTCTGATGTCACTTGTTGAGAAAATGATCTAAAAACGATTCTCTTTGAATTGATCGAAAAAAGGAACAAGCAAGGCGATGTTTATTGCTGCTTGTTCCTTTTTTATATGTGTAACAAAAGGAGATAACAAAAGAGTAAGTCATCTGCTTTTTTTAAATTGAAGCCTGTTTGTTCGTCAAACTTTTCGATCCGATATTGGAGAGTGTTTCGATGCATGAAAAGTTGTTTAGCCGCTGAACTGATATTCCCGAAATTTTTCCACAGTTCGATAATGATGTCTTCCATTTTAAAACTACGGATTATTTCTTGATATTCATTTGTTAGCTGACTGGATGTAACTAATTCTTTTGTATAATAATATAAGGCAATTTCTTGTATGGAAGTCGTTTGGTCGGCTACTTGTATGTGTGTTCGTTTATTCAGGAAAATTTTTCGTTCTTCATTGAACATAGCGGTTAGATTTTGTCCAGCTGAATGGAATGAACCGACAAAGGCTTGTGTCGTCATATCAAAATCGACATCAAGAGATAAAAAGATGCCTTTAAGATCTGCCGTACTCAAATAATTGGCATGCTTTCTTTCGATGATCAACGCATCTGTCTCTGTGTAAAGAAAAAAATCAAGAGCTTCGGGAAATAATCCGGAAATTGTTTCTCGCCATTCTTTTTGTAAGAAATCTGATCTCTTTTCAAAATGTAACTGAATGATTCGGCAGCTTTCTTCACATACATATACCTTTTCCTCAAATAAATATTGATACCAAGGATGGCTGTCTAAGGTGTTTGTTTTCTGGAATAACGCTTTCAAAAGTTTTTCTTCTTGAACGGACAAGGAACTTTTATCGATCCACAAGAAGTAATCTTCTACAACCAGTGAAAGAATTCGATCATCAGAAGAAGGAGAATTCTTTTTTTGTGCATTTGGGTATAATCCAAGTAACTTTTCTGTGTTCATTTACTTCACCTCATCCCCTAGTTTACCATAGGACATGGCGATAAGGAAAAACTCTTTGTACTTCATTAAAAAGCCAGTTATACTATGTTTGATAGAGAAGATAAGTAAATCTAAAAAAGGTAGGAGTACAAGTGGAAGAAACAGAACAACAGCGAATAAAAGAAGAATGGATGCGTGTGGCTATTGAAGAAGCCAAAAAAGCAGAAGCGTTAGTAGAAGTACCAATCGGCGCCATCGTGGTTCACCAAGGACAGATTATTGGGCGTGGACACAATTTGAGGGAAACAACACAAAATGCAACAACACATGCTGAGATGATTGCGATCCAAGAAGCATGCAAGGCCATCGGAAGTTGGCGTTTAGAAGAAACACAATTATATGTCACGTTAGAACCGTGTCCAATGTGTAGCGGTGCCATGATTCTTTCTCGCGTAAAAGAAGTTTACTTTGGTGCCTATGATCCAAAAGGAGGAACCGCAGGGACATTGATGAATTTACTTGAGGATGAACGTTTCAACCATCAGGCCGAGGTGGAGGGCGGGATATTAGAAGAAGAATGTGGTGAACTTTTATCTGTGTTTTTCAGAAATTTGCGAGCAAAGAAAAAGAAATTAAAAAAGGACTAGCCAAGGATAACAAAATGCGGTATACTATTCCTTGCCGAAAGGCTAGGACAATGGTGGGCTTGTGAAGCGTGTCAGATCCGGAAGGAAGCAGCACTAAGCAGGTGCCGCCATGTGTCTGATTGATTGGATTTATTAAGCCTAAAGGGCTTTTTTTATTAGAGGCAAGTTTAAGGTATTTAGATTTTGTAAAAAAGTCTAAGTACCTTTTTTTGTGCAAAAACTTTCCATGTGAACAAAGGGGAACCCTATGGTATGATGAAAAAAAGTGAGGTGGAACTAACAGTGGAAGAAATCGTTCTTTTACACACGAATGACTTACATTCTCATCTTGAAAACTGGCCACGGATCAGAAGATTCCTTGAGCAAAAAAAGCGTGAAAATGAGAAAAAAAATAATACGACAACTCTCACGGTCGATCTTGGGGATTTCGTTGATCGTTGGCATCCTTTGTCAGAAGCAACGAATGGCCATGCCAATGTTGAACTAATGAATCAAATCGGCTATGATGCAGCAACTATAGGGAATAATGAAGGTGTAGGTAATTCCAAGAATGAGTTGAATCATTTATATGATCACGCGAATTTTGATGTGCTACTGAGCAACTTATTCGATAAAAATACTTTGCAACCACCAGTATGGACAAAGCCATATAAAATCATCGAAACAAAGCAACGAACAAAAGTTGGGTTAATTGCTTTTACTGCACCATTTCCTTTGACGTATAATCCAAATGGCTGGGATATCCGTCAGCCTTATGATCTGTTGCCAGAGTTAGTTGAGCAATTACGTCCACAGGTAGACGTAATTGTTTTAATGAGTCATTTAGGCATTCAAGATGATTTACAGATTGCAAAAGAAATCCCTGCAATCGATGTGATTTTAGGATCACATACCCATCATCTTTTTATTGATGGGAAAGTCGTGAATGAGGTACAATTAGCCGCTGCCGGAAAATTTGGGCAATATGTAGGGGAAGTACATCTTTCATTGGAAAATAAAAAAATCGTCGGACACTACGCTAAAGCGATTCCGACAGATACAATGACTGCATTCGTAGAGGATGAGAAAGAAATCGCCGGTTATCTTGAACAAGGACATCGTCTTTTAGCTCAAAAGAAAGTGGCAGATCTACCATTTGACTTATCACTTGATTTATTTGATGAACATTCCTTTATCCAGATCGCTTTAGAAGCGGTAAAAGAAAGAGGGAACACAGAAGCATCGTTTCTGAATAGTGGTCTTTTTTTGAATAGCGTACCTAAGGGGCTGGTTGACCAAGATCAACTCCATAGTGCACTGCCACATCCGATGCATTTGATCAACGTCACGCTGAAAGGGTCAGATATGATTCGCTTAGTGTTGGAAATCGAAAAAAGTCGCCTTTTTTTACGGAATTTTCCTATCAGGGGAATGGGGTTTCGTGGTCAGATATTCGGTGAGATTTTCTATAGTGGGATCACGTATGATGCGGTCAATCGAGAAGTTTTGTGGCAAAAACAACCAATCGAAGAGGAAAAGAATTATACCGTTACTACGGTCGACCATCTGATGTTTGTTCCTTTTTTCCCAACCATCGAAATTGTTGGACAGGTCGATTTTTTATTTCCCGAATTTATTCGTACAGTAGTGGGAGACTACTTAAATGCTCACTACCCAACCAATGAAAAAGAAGGTATAATAGAGAAATAGGTGGTGAAAGCATGTCGACGAAACAAAATAAACAACACAACAGTGACAAAAAAGAGAGTCAAGAAACGGTCGATCGCTCACAAGAACAAACAGTGACCGAAGAAGTGACGGCAGTTTTAGAAGAAATAATCGAGGAAACGAAGCCAGAGAAAGTCAAAGGAGAAATCGTCACATTGACAGATGAAACGAATCTTTTGATTGGTGATAGACCTTATCGTATCGTAACGGATTACCGGGAAGGTTTCAATGCTGAGAAGCTTGGTGAGAGATATAGCGAAGTGCTTTCCAGATACGATTACATCGTAGGTGACTGGGGTTACGAACAGCTACGTTTGAAAGGCTTTTTTGATGCCACGAATCGACGTGCTCACCCAGATCAGCGAATTGATGCATTAGAAGACTATTTATACGAATATTGTAATTTTGGCTGTGCATATTTTGTCATTGAACGCATTGGTGGAAAAAAAGAAAAAAATACCCAACGACGTAAAAAGAAAAAAAATCCGAATCGCAACAATCAAGCGCATATCGATGAAAAAAAAGCGCCCGTTGAATCGGTACGCAAACAACCTGTGATCAAAAATCGTAAACCAGCAACTACTAAGGCAACACCAAAGGGAACTGAAAAAACATCAGAACGCCCAACAAAATCAACTTCTAAAAAGAATTTTACTATTAGACAAAGGGAAGAATGATCCTATGAATTATAAAGGCTATTTGATCGATTTAGACGGAACGATCTATCGTGGAACGGAGCCGATACCGGCAGGAAAACGATTCGTCGAACAGTTACAGGAAAATGGGACGCCCTTTTTATTTGTAACCAACAATACGACAAAAACACCGGGAACAGTGGCACAACGTTTAGCCACTGAGTTTGATATCCATGTCTCACCAGAAACGATCTATACAGCATCTCTAGCGACCATTGATTTCATGAAATCAGACGCTAAAGGAAATAAAGTGTATGTGATCGGTGAAGCTGGCTTGACAGATTTGATCTTGGAGGCAGGGTTTGTATGGGAAGAAGAACATCCTGATTATGTCGTAGTAGGTTTAGATAATCACTTGACTTACGAAAAAGTGGTGACCGCAACCTTAGCGATCCAAAAGGGAGCAACGTTCATCGGTACAAATCCTGATAAAAATATCCCTACAGAAAGAGGATTATTACCTGGAGCTGGCTCGGTTGTTTCTTTTGTAGAGACAGCGACACAAACCACACCAGTCTATATTGGTAAGCCAGAAGCAATCATTATGGATAAAGCAGTGGAACTTTTAGGATTGAATAAAGAAGAAGTCATCATGGTAGGGGACAATTATGAAACTGACATCCAAGCAGGGATTCGTAATGGTATCGACACACTGCTTGTGTTATCAGGTTTTACCAAAGAAGAAGACATTCCAGATCTACCAACACCAGCTACCTTCGTTTTGCAATCGTTAGATGAATGGAGTTTCTAAAACAATGAAAAATAAACGATGGCAATGGGTGGAATATGCGGGGATGGTTAGTTTGTTCCTGACGTTGCTCACTTTAGCAATTGCAATAACGATCAATTTCCGCCCACTATATGTGTTTGATATCGGGCATCTAGGTATCTTGGATTACACTACCGTAGATCAGCCAACATTACTCCAAAATTATGATCAACTGATGAGGTATCTGAATAATCCTTTTGAGCAAGTGTTGGCACTTCCCGACTTTCCAATGTCAGCGAGTGGCTTACATCATTTTTATGAAGTCAAGTTATTATTCATGCTCAATTATGCGGTGTTGTTACTTACATTGATCCCAAGTGGCTTGTTCCTTCGCCAGTTGAAAAGAAATCAGCGTTTGTGGCGGCTAATCCGCCCATTCCAAATCGGCATGATCCTACCATTTGTTTTTGGCTTTTTTATGTTGATTGGTTTTGATCGTTTTTTTATTCTTTTTCACGAAACATTTTTCAATAATGATGACTGGTTGTTTGATCCTCAAACTGATCCAATCATCAATGTGTTACCTGAGCAATACTTCATGCATTGTTTCATTCTGTTTTTTGTGCTTATCGAATTATTTTTCGCTTTGATGGTTCTTGTTGGCAAAAGAGAATTGAAAAAGGGGAACAATTAAACAATCACTTTCGTGTAGCGCGTTGATTGCTTTTTCGGATATAGCAAAAAATCATCCATAAAAATCCTTTTGCGATTTTTATGGATGATTTTTATTTTTATTTGATTATTGTGTCAAACGGCTCCGTTTTTCCGGTTCTTGGTGGGCCAAGCGGCTTGCGGCAGAGGCAGCAATTGCTCCCACGATATCATCTAAAAATGTATGGACATTTTTGCCATCGTGACTATTTAACTTTTTCAAGATCCCAGGTTTTACTTTATCGATATAGCCATAATTGGTAAAACCAATCGTTCCATAAACATTGACGATCGACAAGGCTAAAATTTCATCTATTCCGTATAATCCTTCATCATCTTCAATGATATGCTGAAGAGGGCTCATCAATTGTTTTTGTTCTGCCAAGATATCTAATTGGATGCCAGTAATGATCGCGTTATGGACTTCACGCTTTGTCAAGACTGCGTTAATACTTTCCGCACAATCCTCCAAGCTTAAATCTGAGATATAGTCTTTTTGTAAAAACATGACTAATTCAGCGATATCCTCAATTGTTACGCCACGTTCTTTTAGGAGATCTCGCGCTTTTTCTTCTAAGGTTTCTGTTTTTATGACCATTTTTGATTCCTCCGTCTCTTCTTTCTATCTATAATGGTAACGTAGTACGTACAAAAAGCAAGAATCATTTCTTTTATAAAAAAGCAGCTAAGTTATTTTGGTCCAAATGTTTTATCGTAAAGGCTTGTACTATGACCAGGCTGCGTACGTTCTTTTGGATTGATGAAATGTAACGCGTTATTGACAGCAGTCGGTGCCTCTCCAAATCCCGTGGCAATCAATTTCACTTTTCCTTCATAGCTACAAATGTCGCCAGCAGCATACACACCAGGAATTGAAGTTGACATATCAGAGTGGACGGTGATCGCATTTCTGGAACTTTCAAGTCCCCAAGAAGATAAATGCTCTAAATTAGAAGTGAACCCATAATTGACGATCAATGAGTCAACCATGAGATCAATCGTTTCATCCGTCTTAGCTTTTTTTAGACGAATGTCTGACAACTCTCCATTTAAACCAGATAAACGCTCAATCAAATAAGGTGTTAATACATTTACAGAGGATTGATTCAACTGATTGACGCTATGTTCATGAGCCCTAAATGCCTCTCGACGATGAATCAAATAAACTTCACTCGCAATAGGTTCAAGCATCAGTGCCCAGTCGATTGCTGAATCCCCACCACCAGCAATGGCAACTTTCTTTCCTGCATATTTCATCAAGTCGTTCACGAAATAATCTAGCCCATGGTTTTCGTATCGGTCAGCATGTTCTAAATTCAGCTTTCTTGGTTGGAAAGAACCACTTCCTAGCGTCAGGATCACAGCTTTTGAATAATGGATACCTTTCGTAGTAGTGATCTCGATGATCTCATCTTCTCTGGAAAGTGAGAGAACTTCTTCATTTAAATGAAATGTATGATTAAAAGTGGTCAATTGTTTCTTTAAATTATTAACAAGATCAACCGCTTTGATTGCTGGATAACCAGGAATGTCATAAATATATTTTTCAGGGTATAAGGTAGTTAACTGTCCACCAAGTTGAGGCAAACTATCAATAATATTGGTTTTCGCTTGGCGCATACCAGCATAAAAAGCTGCAAACATGCCAACCGGCCCTGCACCAATAATTGTAATATCGTAAATTTCCATTTGAAATTCCTCCCTTGGTGACACTATAACAGAATTTAATTGAGAATTCTTCTCAAATAGTTTAATTATGGAACGAGCAGTCACTAAAATATAAGGAGTGATCTAACATATAGTTTATTTACTTTCAATATTAGCTAAAAAGAGTTATTTTACTAGTACGAAGTGTTTGAATCTAAGAGGTAGAATTTTATGATTAAAAGAATAACAAGCAATGCAAAAGAAGACGGAGTATTGACGCTGTCTTTTCTTTTAGCAATAGGTACCATGTTCATCATCCCGCCAAACTTCAATTATTTTTCTTATATCGATTTTCACACATTGATTCTTCTTTTTTGTTTGATGTTGATTGTAGAAGGGATACGGCAACAACAGTTTTTCGATTATCTAGGCAATTATTTGATCACCCAGACAAAAAATACGAGAGGGATTATTTTGATTTTAGTGTTTCTCACGTTTATCAGTAGTATGCTGATTACGAATGATGTGGCACTGATCATTTTTGTACCATTTGGTCTATTGATAGTAGAAAGGATCGGCATGCGAACATTGATTCCTCTCGTCATAACTTTGATGACGATTGCGGGTAATCTAGGAAGTATGTTCACTCCGATCGGTAATCCACAAAATCTTTATTTATTCGCACAATCACACTTACAACTGTTCGAATTTTTACAGTTGATGCTTCCCTATACACTGGCTGCTGCCATATTATTGGTGGTGTTGATCTATGGGAGAATCAAGAATAATACCATCGATTTGGCGAATACAGAAGAGATGATGTTAAAGCGAAAACAACTCATTTTTTATTTTGGTCTATTTTTAATATGTCTTCTAGCTGTAAGTGGCATCATCCCTCATTATGTCGTATTAGTCTTAGTGAGTGTCAGTATCCTAGGCAATGAGCGCCGACTCTTTAAACATATCGATTACTCCTTATTATTTACGTTTGTTTTTCTTTTTATATTCATCGGGAATATTAAACAAGTAGATGTTGTCCGAGCCTTTTTTGAAAAAAGTGTGGCGCATCATGAAGTCAGTGCAAGCATTTTTGCAAGTCAATTGATTAGTAATGTTCCTGCGGCGCTCCTGTTATCAAGTTATACAGAAAATATCAAGGGTTTGATCATTGGGACGAACTTGGGAGGATTAGGGACATTGATTGCTTCAATGGCAAGTTTGATCTCTTACAAATTAGTCATCAAGCAATATCCGGAATGGAGAAAAAAGTATTTATTCGTCTTTGCATTCTACAACATCGTTTTTTTGATTTTCTTGTGGCTCATCTTTACCGTATATCAATAGAATATGTTATGATTAAACAGGAAGACAGAATTTTTTAGGAGGAAGAAAAAATGGCATTTCCACAACTTGATCTTATGAATGAGAAGGGGCCTAAAGCTCTTATAAAAACGAACCGCGGAGATATTACAGTAAAACTATTTCCTGAGTTAGCACCTAAAACAGTCCAAAACTTTGTTGAATTAGCAAAAAAAGGGTACTATGATGGCGTGATTTTTCATCGTGTGATCCCTGATTTCATGATTCAAGGAGGCGACCCAACCGGTACAGGTATGGGAGGCGAAAGCATTTACGGCGAAAGTTTTGAAGATGAGTTCAGCCGCGAATTGTTCAATCTACGTGGCGCACTATCAATGGCTAACTCTGGTCCAAATACAAATGGGAGCCAATTCTTTATCGTCAACAACACAAATGTGCCAGAAAACATGCTTAGTCAATTAGAAGGAGCAGGATTCCCTAAAGAAATCATTGAAGCGTATAAAAATGGGGGAACACCATGGCTTGATTTCCGTCATACAGTGTTTGGCCATGTACTTGAAGGAATGGATACAGTCGATGATATCGCAAATGCGCAACGTGGACCACAAGATCGTCCAGTACATGATGTAGTGATCGAAACGATTGAGATTTCTGAATAAAGTAAAATTTTAAACATACCAAGCTCTTAAAAAACGCCGAACAGCAAAAGCAGAAAATACTTTTGCTGTTCGGTGCTTTTTTGGTTGGGGTGGTAACAAAGTAGGGAAGACTAACATTTTTTGTCCAATGACTTCTTTCGTTTTCTAACTTAAAGCACGTTGGATACGTAAAAGCCCTTCTTTTAATACTGATCTTGGACAAGCGACATTCAAACGCATATGGCAATGACCACTTGGTCCAAAACTGATCCCAGGATTCAAGACGACTCTGCCTTTTTCAATCAACTTCTTTTCAAGTAGTCGGTCATCGTCCGTATAGGCAGAAAAATCAAGCCATATAAGGTACGTTCCTTCTGGCTTCATCACTTTGACATCAGGGAGATGCTTAGTAAAGAAGGTAATGACTTCTTGGACATTTTCTTCCAGATAAACTAATAACTCATTTAACCATTCCTCACCAGTTTCGTAAGCGGCTTGAGTGCCTAAAAGTCCGAAAGTATTGATTTCTTGATGTTGATTTTTTTCTAATTGTTTCGTAAAGCGACTTTTTAAATCATGATCTTTGATGAAAACCATTGAATTTTTTATTGCAGCTAGATTAAATGTCTTAGTTGCTGAAGTGAATGTGATCAATAATCGAGAAAGGGCAGGATCAATTGTTTGAATCGAGGTGAATCCATGTCCGGAAAAGACGATATCTTGATGGATCTCATCACTAAATAAGAAGACGTCGTATGTTAAGCAGAGTTCACTTAACTGTTTGAGCTCTTTTTTAGTCCAAACACGACCACCTGGATTATGCGGGTTACATAGAATCATTGCTTTTATCTTGTTTGAGACGATTTTTTCTTCCATATCTTGAAAGTCAATTTCAAAATGATCGGCTGCTTTATTTAAAGGACTGCGAATCAATTGACGCTCATTATTTTCAACAATTGCACCAAATGGCGGATAAACTGGATCATGAATCAACACTGCATCACCTGGAGCTGTAAATGCTTGAATCGCCAAGGAGAGACTAGCTAAGACTCCACTAGTGAAAAGAATGTGGTCTTTAGTTAGAGTCACATGATGGCGCCTTTCTTCCCAATCAATCACTGATCGGTAGAGACCGTCCGGTACGATCGAACAACCAAAAATGCCTTTTTGCAGATAGTTTTGAAAAGCGGTTGTTACTCCTTGAGGGGCAAGAAAATCCATATCCGCTACCCATAAAGGTAAAAGATCATTCCTATGATAAGTTTGTGAGATGGCATCCCATTTTACGCTATCTGTGTTTAGTCTTGAAACTATTTCATCAAATTGTTCCATCTATAAGACCTCCATATCTAGATGCAAGAACAGAACTTCTTTTTTTTTAATATTTACAGTATAATGATAAATGCGAAGAGAGGGAAGTATATGACTTATAGAATAGGCGAAATAATCAAAGGGAAAATTACTGGAATACAACCATATGGAGCGTTCGTTTCATTAGATGAAGAGACACAAGGGTTGATCCACGTATCAGAAGTGCAATCTGGTTATACGAAAAGTATTCATACATTATTGAAGGTGGGGCAACCGGTGACTGTACAAATCATTGATATTGATGAGTATTCGAATAAAATCAGTCTGTCGTTACGTACCTTAGAAAAGAAAGTACCATCGATCCCATACCGAAGAAAACGATACTTCACTAATAAAAATAAAAAAATCGGGTTTGCAACGATTGAAAAACAGTTACCTATATGGATCAAGGAAGCATTGATCCAATTAGATAAAAAAGAATCAAGGAAATAAAAGTGTATTTTTTCTGAAAATATGCTAAAATTCTCTTGTAAGCCATAAACAAGTTGATCGAGGTGGAAATTTTGGCAAACAAAAGAGTCGCTGGTACAATTATGTTGCATTTGGAGGATGGATCTAAAAAATTTTTAGTTCATTCAAGAGAGAATAAATTAGAGTTCGCATGCGCAGACCACTCAAATGATAAGACTGGTTTAGCAAACATACTTAGTTTCTTAAAAGAAAACGTTCATATTGATGTGAGTAAAATCAACTTGATGGAGTTGACGAATACCCATATCAATCAAGAAAATGTTCCACTTTTTGTTTTTGAAACGGAACAAAAAAATCAACAAGAACAGTTAGGCGAAGGTTATCATTGGGAAGATCCAGGACAAATGCGTACGGTACTAGGGATTTATGAAGTAGATGGTGTACCGATTTTTTAAATTGATTCAAGTACCTCTACCAAAGAGAAATGAATACCGTTCGCAGGTGTATCGTTGACTACTTGAGAATCAACGAATAAAATAGGAGATCATTTTTTGGAACCAAGCAGGACTTTCAGAGAAGTTTGAATATCTTTCAAACTTCTTTTTTTTGTCTATTTTAAAAGAAAAGTAGAAGAGAATGTTCAGGATTCAATTGATTTTTTATCTGTTTTATAAAAAAAGCACTTAAATACATGTATAATCCGAATGATCATAAAATAATTGGAAACCTTGTCTTTTTTTTACTTAAAAATAAGTATTGACGCTAGGTGTGTAGCATGGTAAATTAGAAAACGTTGATTCGAAAAAAAGTTCTTTTGAAAATATTCAGAAAAACATCGAAAAAACTATTGACCGCTGGATAAAACCATGTTAAAATAACGAAGTTGAATTATTTCAGCGCTTTGTGAGACGCTTGTATGTAAGAATTTAAAGCCAAATAAAGTGTTGACAAATAACATACGACAAGTTATGATAAGTGAGTTGCTAAAACGACCTCGTGAAAAACGAGTTCAAAAAACTTTTAAAAAATAGTTGACAATCATTCGAGAGTTTGCTAAGATATAAAAGTTGCTACGGCAATGACAAACGATAAGTTGAGGCAGTTGTGTTTCAATTGTCACGTAGACCTTTGAAAACTGAACAAAGTAAGACAAACCAAATGTGTAGGGCGTCTTGATTCAATTCAAGACAACGAACATTTTTAACAAGCAAGCAATATGCTAGCAAACAAATTGAGCTTAACAATCGCAAGATTGTTCTAACTTTTATTATGAGAGTTTGATCCTGGCTCAGGACGAACGCTGGCGGCGTGCCTAATACATGCAA